>SCPY01000111.1 GCA_004299495.1 bacterium
GTTATTGGCGTCAAATTCTTGGCTAAAACAAAGCTTAAACTCCAGCGAATCAATATCTTTTGCGAGGGCTGTTAAGTCTTTTTGCAACTCTGGGATTAACGCGGAATCTGTTGGGGCGGCTATCTGGATTAGCTCTTTTAAATCCTTGAGCCTGTTTTTAATATCGCTAAAGGGCTGCAGCTGGCCCTTGAGGCCCTTAAGTTCGTTTACCACCTTCGCGGACAATTGGGCGTCCTGCCAGAAGCCGGACTGCGACATCTGAGAGTTTAACTCGTCAATGCGGGATTCAGCTTTGGAAGTGTCAAAGATACACCTTTAGTTCGCCAAACTTCTTTTCTAAAACCTCTAATTTTGTCTTGATCTCTTCCATCATCCAAAGCTCCTTATCGCTTTATTCCCTTGGCCATCAATTCCAATTCGTCTTTGTTATCGCTGAATTGCCTTGCGTCATCTATGGATATCTTGCCTTCCTTAACCAGCCGGGTTAAGGATTGGTTAAATGTCTGCATCCCGAAGATGTCCCCGTCTTCTAAATAACGGGGGATTTCCCAGATTTTGCGTTCCCGAATCAGCCTGGCAATGGTGGGGGTGTGCACCAAAGATTCAAACGCGGGGATACGCCCCGGTTTATCCTTAAAAGGGACCAGCCGCAGGGAAATAACGCCCTTAAGCAGGTTAGAAAGCTGTATCGCCACCTGTTCATGCTGATACGGGGGAAAAAAGTTGATGATGCGCTCCACGCTCTGGGCCGCGTTAATGGTATGCAAGGTGCTTAACACCAATACCCCGGTTTCAGCCGCGGTTAAGGCCGCGGCCATTGTTTCATAGTCGCGGATATTTCCGATATAAATAACATCAGGGCTCTGCAAGGTAAAGGCCCGCAGGGCTATTGGGTAACCCGACACATCCGGGCCCAATTCTCTCTGATTAATAATGGAGAGATTGTCGGTAAAGGTAAACTCTATCGGCTCTTCAAGGGTCAAGATATGCTTCTTGGTATGCGTATTGATATATTCAATCATTGAGGCGATAGTGGTGGACTTGCCCGACCCCATCGAACCGGTCATGAGAACCAGCCCCCTGTTTTCCATGGATAATTTCGTAAAGACATCCCTGGGAAAACCCAATTCCTCAAATGACTTTATCGCCTGGTTTATCTGGCGGATGACTATTGACGGAGTGTTGCGCTGCTGAAAAATGCTTACGCGAAAACGCTGTTTGGTTTCCTCCAGGCAAATGCCGAAATCAATATCTAAGTGCTTGCGGAAAAGCTCTTTTTGCGCCTGGGAAGCTACTGAATCAACCGCCTGCGCTATATCCTCCACGGACAATTCATTCTCTGAAGCGGGAATAACCCTGCCGTCAACGCGCATACGCACCGGGCCTCCGGCGCGGTAGAAAAGGTCTGAGGCGTTTTTCTCAGCCATCATCTTTAAATAATCTTTAATATCCATGCCATCCTCTGCTATGGTTAATCTTTTTATATAATAATACCTTTTATTTATGATTTAGGCAAAAGATATTTTTCAACCGTTTCTCAAGCTCCAATAGCTTTCTCTTTACCCCCCTGCCGCGGGAATACTCGCCCGCGTCTCCGCTCGACTTGATTACTCTATGACAGGGTATGAGCAGAGGATAGGGATTCTTTCTTAAGGCGCTTCCCACCGCCCTCACCGCTTTGGGCATACCGATTTTCCCGGCAATCCAGCTATAGGTACGCACCTCTCCCAGGGGAATCTTGAGCGTTTCCTCAAGAACCCGCAGCTGAAAGCCGGTAAGCGGATTTTGGCGCTGCCTACGCTTCATTAAGAAATTTCTTTCTTCTTAGAATATGATGGTACTTAAGCGCGAACCTATGCGCTTCATCGCGAATACGCTGAATCATCCTTAAACCGGGAGAGTTACTCTTTAATCTTATAGAGCAAGGCCTATCCAGGGTATAAATCTCCTCTTCTCTCTTAGCTATACTGATAATAGGTATATCTAAATCCAGGGCCGCTAATGCCTTTTTTCCCGCCCGCAGCTGGCCCTTTCCGCCGTCCACTAAAATCAAATCCGGCAATGGCAGCTGCTCTTGTTTTAGCCTTTGATAGCGCCGGCAGAGCGCCTCGGCGAGCATTTTATAGTCATTGGCCTCTTCCACGGTCTTAATCCTGAACCTGCGGTAGCTATCCTTATCGCGGAGGCCATCATGAAAGGATACCATTGAAGCAGTTGCGTGTCTACCTAAAATATCCGATACGTCAAAAGCCTCTATCCTGCGGGGAATATGTTTAAGGCCCGCGATGTCCTTTATCTGGCTTAGGCCCTCCTGCGGCGTATAAAATTCCGGACTGAAACTGCTTAAGGCAATGAGCTTATCCCTTAAAACCGCCGCCTCCTCAAATTTCTGCTCTTTCGCCTTCCGGCTCATTTCCCGCTTAAGCTCTTCGGTTAACCTGTCGGTTTTTCCTTCTAAGATAAGCGAAACGCGCTTAATCGTCCGGGCATATTTCTGCCTGCTGATTTTACCCGCGCAGGGGGCAGGCGAAAGCTTAATCCGGTAGTAAATACAGGCCTTCTTGGGCAATACCTTACAGGAACGATAAGGGAAAACCTTACGAATAATCTTCAGGGCATTCTTAAGCAAGCCCGCGTTAAGATAAGGCCCGAAATAACGCGCTCCGTCATCCAGCCTCTTACGGGTGATATACACCGCTGGGAACTCCTCATTGGTAATCTTTACCAGCGGAAAACTCTTATCGTCGCGAAGGGCCGTATTATATTTGGGCTTATGCCGGCGGATTAAACTTGCCTCTAAAAGCAAGGCCATGCTTTCCGTGGGGCAGAGCCGGTATTCAATGTCCGCCGCGGCATCCATCATACGCGTATTCTTTGCCGAAAGGCCACCGGCTAAATAACTGCTTACGCGCCTGCGCAAAGAATTGGCCTTACCGATATAAATAATCCCCCCGTCTTTATCCTTCATTAAATAAACACCCGGCGCGTCGGGGAAAGAGGCGATTTTATCTCCTATCCCGTTATTCATGGCGCCTTTTTGCTATCCATTTCCATAACTCCCGCATCTCGGAAACCCGCAAGAGAAAACAAAAAAGAATATACGAGAATAATCCCGAAAGAATTGCCAGCCCCAGGCTAAAATATTTATTCAAGAACGAGCTTTCTTTAACAACCAGGGCGCAGACCGCTCCCATGCACAGGCTGGCAATGAGGACGCGCAGAAAAGAAATGAAAATCTCCCTCGCGTTAAAATCACCCAGGCGCCTTCTTAAAATCACAAAGAGAATGAAAAAGGTGCTTATCCCGCAGAGAGAGGTAGCCAGGGCTATCCCCGCTATCTTCAGGGGAAACATAAGCAGGGCGTTAAGGGTGACATTCATCACCAGGGACGCGAATGCCGCCTTTGTCGGCGTAACGGTATCTTTAAGCGCGAAAAAACAGGACTGCAGGACCTTGGTCGCGCCATAGGCAAACAAACCGATGGAATAAAAAAATAATGCGCTTGAGGTCAATTGCACCGAATACATATCAAATTTCTTTCCCCCGAAAAGGGTTGAGACAATCGGCGTTGCCAAAACCATAAAACCTACGGACGCGGGAATCATCACGAAGAATATCGCGCGCAAGGCCCAGGCGAGCGTCTGCTTTAATCTTTCGTGAGTATCTTCCAGCGCCTGCGTGGAGAGCGCGGGCAAGATTGCCTGCGAAAGGGCATTGCTGAAAATCCCCAGAGGAAACTGAATCAACCGATAGGAAAAATATAATACCGCTACCCCCCCCTCTCCCACAACAGCCGCTAATGAACCGAAAATGGAATCCGCTAAATTATTCACCTGATAGATGCTTGAGCTTAAAACCCGGGGGGCCATCAATTTGCCTATGGCATTCGCGGCAGGATGGGTAAAGCGCTTGAAAAGCTTAGGCCGAAAGCCCCTTTTATACAGAGCGGGCACCTGCACCGCCAATTGCAAGAGCCCGCCCGCCAAAACTCCGCAGGCCAATCCCGCTACCCCTTCCCCGAATAAAAGCGCGAAGGCGATTATAGAGATATTCAGGAGGCAGGGGGCAAACGCGGGCGCCGCGAAATGCTTCAGGGAATTTAATACGCCCATCGCGTAAGCCGCAAGCCCAATCAGCAAAATATAGGGGAAGATGACACGGTTTAATTTTACGGTGATGGCCAATTTTTCCGGGTCAGCCATAAATCCGGGAGCGACCATTCTCACTATTATCGGAGAAAAAAATATGCCCAAGAGGGTAACGGACATCAGGATAACCAGCATGGCGTTAAGCACTACATTTGCCAGCTCCCAGAACTCCTCTTTTGTGTGTTTAGCGCTATATTCGCTTAGCACCGGCACAAACGCGGCGTTTGCCGCCCCTTCCCCGACTAAATCGCGCAGTAAATTGGGAATCTTAAAAGCGACCACAAATGCCTGCGCGTACACATATACGCCGAACATCCGGGCGATCACACAATCGCGGATAAAACCCAATACGCGTGAGCATAAGGTAAAAAACCCGATTACCGAAGCGGATTTAGCAATATCTTTATTGGTTGACATATTTGATGAACTGTGTTATATATGTACTAATCTAAATATTAAAACTTAAAATTCGTAATTTACAAGGCTTTTAACGGAGGATACGCAATGGCTCAACGCAGACGGCAATCATTAAAGGCAAGGCGCAAAGATAAAAAAAGACACACCCATAACCTGCAGATTAAGACCGCGATAAAGAAAAAACTGAAAGAACTGAAAACGCATTTTTCCGGCAAAAATATTGAAGAGGCAAAAAAAGCGCTTCGCGATGTTACCTCAAAACTTGCCAAGGCCGCGAAAAAAGACATCATTCATAAGAACACCAGCCGGCGCACCATCTCCCGGCTAAGCAAGAAATTAGCGAAATTAACGGCATAGCTTCACCACTAATACCTCTAAGGCAAGCTGCGCCGGCTTAAGCCTGCCGGTCTTTACATTCAAATCCGCCTCCAATAACAGCGCTATTCTCCTTAATCTTTCTTTCGCGCCCGCGCATCTGGTCAGCTGAGAGCGCAGAGCCCCCAGTATCCTTTCCGGCCTTTCTCCCTGCTTTAATAAATCGGATAATATATCCAGGGCGGAGTCCGTCCGCCTGCCCTCAAGCGCCCTTGCCAGATTAAAGGCATTGGCGTTTTGCCCGGCCGTAAAGTTAAGCGTCTTTGCCGCTTTACGGATTTGACTAAGGAAGGGGTTATCTTCCCGGGGGATTATTGAGACATCCATGATAATGACCAGGGAGCTGGGCAGGCTCTTTAACCGGCTCAAGAAATATTCCCGCGGGCCTTCCTTAAGCCCAAGGGCATCCTTAATCACCAGAAGCCTGCTGCCGGATGATACGGGCAGGCGCGAGAGCGCTTCCTGAAATAAAGGCAGGGTTAATTCCCTGCCGTAGAAAATATCGAAGTTAAACTGTTCAACCCCGGAATCTAATAATTGTTTTTTAAGGGATTGGATTTTTTCTGCCTTTGCCGGCTCATCCTCTCCAACCAAGAGATAGGTCATTTCTACCAGTTTTCAATCGTGCGCTCTACCGCGCGCCTGGCCAAATCGGCGATGGCATCGTCAAGCGCGGCCTTCTCGGACTTGGCCTGGGTGCCGCTGGTAAAATAGGTGGCGTCCCCGATAAAAGCCGGTTCATCCCAAAGCGGCTTTTCCTCTCCCTTTTTAAAGAGGGTCAAGCGCATTCTTAGGGTGATGCGATACTCTGCCACATCTTCCTGGTTATTCTCATAGCGCAGGGCATCTCTTTGGTAATCAAGCAGCTCGCCCTTAAGCACCACATCCGCCTCTTCCTTATTGGCGATACGCAGCCCCCCATCAAACATAAAACGGTTAATTACCGCGGCGCGCAGG
>SCPY01000112.1 GCA_004299495.1 bacterium
AAATCTTTTCCGCAAACTCCTCCGGATACGCCGATCAGAAAAGAGGTTATGCGCGCCGGGATAAAATTCATCATCGCGTCTAACTTCGCGGAAACCCTGCCAAACTCTATAAATCTCTGGTTTCTATACCCTACCATTGAATCTAAGGTATTTACCGCTTTATAAACCCACATCAGGGCCGGGCCGCCCAAGAAGCAATAAAATAAAGGAGCGATAATTCCATCCATAGCGCTTTCTGCCACTGTTTCCACAGAAGCCCGGACAATTTCCGGCTCATCTAATGCCCCGGTATCCCTTCCTACTATCCTCGCAAGCTGTTCTCTTGCCTGTGGAATATTTCTATCCGCTAATGCCATCCTAACCCTATGGGCCTGGACAGCCAAATCCCTTACCGAAAGGCCAAAATAGATAAGCAGGGTTGAAAGAAAAAAATAAATAACCGGGCTGATAATCCAGGCAAGCCTTAAGCTAGCCCATACCGCGCCGCCAACCGAACATATTACGATGAGCGAAAGAATAAAACCGCGGAGAATTTTATTATCAGACGGCACATTCAACCATTTTTCTAACCCCGCGATCATCTTTCCGATAATCCTTACCGGATGCATTTGCCACTCGGGGTCGCCGAAGATCAGGTCTAGGAAATAGGCGATCAGAATAGCGTATAGATTAAAATCCATGGTTTAGAATTCTATATAAAAGCCTTAGATTAATATTTTTTCTCAGCAGGCCTGCCAGCTTATTAAATTCATCACCTGAGTCAAAGGCTGTGTTTTGAGTCAAAGGCGTCCACCCCTTAGCCTGCCTTATCCCATTTAAGAAATCGCGGCGGAAATTATCCGCGTCAAACACTCCGTGGATATAGGTGCCCCAGATTTTTCCGTCCTTAGAGGACGCGCCGTCAGAATATTCCGCGCGTTTTCCCCGGCGTTCAGTAATTTTAAAAGCCGGAACTACGCCATTAAGCCTCCGAGTTCTGCCATGATGGATTTCATAACCGTAGACTTCCTGCCGCGAATCTGCCGCCCTCGCCTTTACCTGTGAAAGTGTTTTTTTCTTGTTAAAACGGGTAATCACAGGCAAAAGCCCCAACGCGCCAATCTCGGGACATCCGGATTCTATTTTTTCAGCATCATATATTCTTTGGCCTAACATCTGATAGCCGCCGCAAATACCAATAAGCGCTGTTCCTTGCCCCTTGCGGGCGGCCCGCAGTATTTGTTCGGCTAAACCTGAACGCCTTAACCACTGCAAATCTCCAATAGTATTTTTTGTTCCGGGAATAATGATTACATCCGCGCCATTTAATTGCTCCGCGCTCTCCACATAATTTAAGCTGACATCCTGCTCTTTTTCTAAAGCGTCAAAATCGGTAAAGTTAGAGATATGGGGAAGTTTAATTATAGATATTTTTATGCGCCGCGCGTATTGCGTATTGAGCACGGCGCCGCTCGCGTCATTCTCCAAAGAAACGGAGTCTTCCTCCGGGATCTTTATGTCTTTAAAGTAAGGAACTACCCCTAAAACTTTTATGCCCGTCTTTTTCTCCAGGAATCTTATACCTGACGATAATAATCTTTTATCTCCCCTGAATTTATTAATGATAATTCCCTTAATCCTTGCCCTTTCCGCTTCAGTTAATAACTCAAGCGTACCCACAATCCAGGCAAAAACCCCTCCCTTGTCTATGTCGCCGACCAGAATGACCGGGGCATTCGCGGCTTCTGCCATTGCCATATTCACAATGTCATGCGCCTTGAGGTTTACCTCCGCGGGCGAACCCGCACCTTCTATAACCACTATCTCGTATTGACGGGATAAATCCTCAAAAGACTTCAAAACCGATTCTTGCGCCTTTTTCTTATAACGGACATACTCAACTGCCGACATATTCCCCACCGGATTTCCTCTTATAACTACCTGTGACCGCCTATCAGAGCTGGGTTTAAGCAATACCGGATTCATATCCGCGCTCGGCTCTATTCCGCAGGCCCGGGCCTGCACTGCCTGAGCCCTGCCTATCTCGCTTCCGTTTTTGGTGACAAAGGAATTTAAAGCCATATTCTGCGCCTTAAATGGGCATACCCTGAAACCATCCTGCAGGAAAATCCTGCACAAGGCAGAAACGATCACACTCTTACCCACGCCCGATCCTGTGCCGCAAATCTGTATTGCCCTTGCCCTGGTCATCGTAAGGCTTGCCCCATCCCCAGAATCAACTCGTTATTTTCTCTTCTCGTCCTTACCGCCACCCGGAAAAATCTTTCGCTCAAACCCCTAAAGTTGCTGCAATCGCGGATAAGCAGTCTAAACTTCAGCAGCCTCTCTTGTAATTTCTTCGCGCTCTTGATAGGCGCGCCTTCCAGCTTACAAAGGATAAAATTTGAACCGGGGGTAAATACTTTTAGTCCTTTAATTGAACGCAAATTCCCAAAAAGATAAGCTCTTTCCCTGGAAATCAACGCCTTACTCTTCCTTATATATTCCTTATCTGTTATAATTTCCCTCGATACCTCCTGAGCCAGGACATTAACATTCCAGGGATACTGAAACTGTGCTATTTTTTTTGTAATCTCCCGGCTTGATATAAGATACCCTACCCTTAGTCCGGCAAGGGCAAAGAACTTTGTCAACGAATTTATGACGATCAGCCGGCTTTCTCCGGGAGCGCGAGACGCCATACTAAAGGCGTGAGCGTTATTGACAAAATCCATAAACACTTCATCGAGAACGAGTATAACCTTATGCCTATTACAAATCTCAAACAGAGCCGATATATCGCATCGGGAAGTAAGCGCTCCGGTGGGATTATTAGGATTACACAGAAAAACCATATCCACCCCGGGAATAAGCTTCTCAAACTTTGACAGAAGCAGGTTAAACCCGTCTTTCTCATAAGCTTGCGCAAAGACCGTTCTCGCCCCGCTTAATCTCGCGGCAAACTCGTATTCGCTAAATGACGGCGTAATAATAAGGCAGCGCCTTACCTTAAGCGCCCTGGGAATAAGATGAATGAGCTCTATTGAACCGTTTCCTATCAGGATATTCTCCGGGTTAGTGTTATGAAATTCCGCGATTGCCTCTTTTAAACCATTAGATTCAGGCTGTGGATAGCGGGTGAGATTATGCATATTTCTTGAAATAATCCTACTTACCCTGCCGGGCAAACCCAGAGGATTAATGCTGGCGCTAAAATCAACGATCCTGTTTTCTTTAAGAATATTGGTATTTCCACCGTGAATTCTATTTATCATAGCGTATTAACTTTTAAACATGCCAAGGCATGACAAAACAAGAATAAAAAACAGCAGGCACACTTCCGAAAGCTCACTTACCGCTCCAATGGTATCTCCGGTCATGCCGCCTATCTTCTTTTTAACAAAACCCATCAATAAAAGAATGGCAAAGATACTGAAAAACACTGCCGTTATTCCTTTTGCCGGCATAAGCAGGACAAAGGCCGCCAGCATAAAAACAGTAGCGATAAACATCTCTTTCTTCCCGGCGCCTTCCACAAAATACCTTGCTTTGCCTTCTTTATGGGCGTAGGGCGAAGAATAACAGGCGAATACCTGCGCCCATCTGGAGAAAAGCGGCGTCAAAATCAACAGTTTCCATAAATCCACTTTCGGTATACTGGCCAGAAGCGTAAACTTTAATAATAGAAGCAGGGTAACCCCAATCGCTCCCATGGCTCCGACACGGCTGTCGCGCATAATCTCTAAGATTTCCTCTTTCTTCCTGCCTGAAAATATACCGTCGCAGGTATCAACGAATCCGTCAAGATGGATTGCTCCGCTCACAATAACCATAGCGCTTAAGAGAATGGCTATGGTTACTAAATGCGGCAGAAAGGAGAAACAGAGCGAAATCAAACACAGGATAACGCCTATCAGCGCCCCGACTACCGGAAAAAAGATAAGCGCCCCGGCAGAATCATCGGCAGTTATTTCTGAGCTAATCCTGACGGGGAATACGGTTAAGAACTGCAGGGCGATAAGAAACGGCTTCACTGCCTCTACCCTTTCTCAGACACGCCCGCCTCCTGAAAGGTGGCCATCTGGGTTAAAATCTTTACCGCGGCTTCCGCAATACCTATTCCCAGAGCCGCGCCGGTTCCTTCACCCAGGCGCATCTCTAAATTAAGCAAGGGCTTAAGCCCGACGTAATCAAGGATTATTTTATGGCCCTTTTCCACAGAGCAGTGGCCGGCCACAATATATTCTTTTACCTTAGGGGAAAGTTTATAAGCAATCAGCGCGCTTGCTCCTGAAATAAAGCCGTCAATGACTACCGGAACGCTTCTTGCGGCACAAGCCAGAATTATCCCGGCAAGGCCGCCTATCTCAAAGCCTCCCACCTTAGATAAAACATCTATCGCGTCATCAGGGTTTGGCTTATTTACCTTCAGTGCCTGTTTAATAATTTCTATTTTATGTAGAAGGCCCTGGTCATCCAAGCCGGTTCCGCGCCCTACCACATTTTCTACGGGAACGCCGCAAATGGCCGCGGCAATAGCGCTTGAGGCGCTGGTATTCCCAATTCCCATATCGCCTGTGCCGGC
>SCPY01000113.1 GCA_004299495.1 bacterium
TCCCACCAGGAGCTATCCTTAATTGCCGCGCGGCATAAAGCATAATCCCAAAACTTCTCCTGATTATGGCGCATCACGCATACCTGGCGTATGTCTTCCTCTAATTCAAACAGCCCTCCCGGAGCGCTAAAAACCCCCTGGCCCTCAACCGCAAGATAGTGGATATTCACTTTCAGGCCCCTGTGCTTATCCTCAAGCTCCTTTAGGCGAGACAAAATCTCCTTAATGTCCTTGTTGGCGCTGCCCAGGAAAACATCCAGGCGCCCGGGGATCCTTTCCCTTCCTATAAATATTGAGCCTCCCGCCAGGCGCGGTGAGAGGTAATAATAACCCTCTCTCAGCTCTATAAATTCCAGGATCTTCCTAAACCCCTCTTCCGCATCCGCTTCTTTGGACAGTAAATATACAGGCAGCAGCTTTGCCCGGCTCTTTTCCACCCAGGACTTTCCTTCGGAAGAATCGGAATCAACGATCCTGGGCTCTATTCCCGGTAAGATGCTTCTCAAAAAACCTATAAATTGCTCCTGATGTAATACCTGAAGGCCTGCCGGCTGGACAATCAAAAGCTGAATCTTCTTTAGCTTGTCATAATCGCACGCGCTTTGCAATCGCGAAGGCGAACTGCATCTGCCCTTTGCTCCATTTTCAACGCAATCCGCGTCAGAAAAACATCGCGGCAATATCTTAGCGATTTCAGGCGCGTCAGGTATTTCCTTTGAAAGGCGAATCTGCTCTATTTTAATAGACTTGAGTTTGCGATTCTCCAGCTCTAAATCAATCTTGCTCAAACGCCTGCCCTGCCATACGGGGCGCACTAAATACGCGGAGCCGATTCTTGAATAATCATCGGGAGATTCCTGCGGCTTGCCGGAAATGAGGATATCGATATCTTTTACCTCATTAAGCAATGCCTTATCCTGCCCTTCTCCTAAATAACTGAGCACCAGGATTAAATCCGCGTTATTCTTTTTTACTTCTTTGATTGTCCGTAAAAGCGCGTCCTTGGCGCCTGCCAATTCCAGTCCCGCGGATTTCACCTTTGCCTGCTCATTAGTCAGCCCGATTACGGCGACATTGATACCGGATACATTTTTGATAATGTAAGGCCGTAAGCCCTCAAGCTTAAGGTTGGCGGACAATAATGGCAGTTTGGATTTTTTGATTTTTTCGGACAAGTAATCCTTGCCGAAGTTCAGCTCATCGTCTCCGATAAGCGCCGCGTCATAACCCATCAGCCCCATGGCGGCCATCTGAATATCATTACGGGTTTTATCCAATTCCACCCCCAGGCTGTGCTCGTCAAACATTCCACCGGCAAAAAAACCTCCCGCATCAAACAAAAGTGCGTGCGGATTCTCCTGGCGCAGCTGGTTTATCTTTGTCATTCTGCGGCTAAGGCCGCCATCCGGTTCTTTGGGGCAATCGCAGTGATACAAGGAAGCGTGAGTCTGTCCGGTATAGAGAACAGTTATTTTTTCGGCAAAACAAGGCGCAGATAAAAGATAAAAGATAAAAGATAAAAGATAACTAACAGCAGTATGGATTTTCTTCATCATATCCCTCCTTTCGCGAACAAGAGTAGAATTCCTAATAAAAAGAATAATCCCGCGGTTAACAGCTTTATTGTTCCCAGGTGCCCCCTGGCAATTTTAGAGAAGGCTTCAGAGTTCACGCCTTGAAGCGCGGCAATAAGAATAACAGCCAGGGGAAGGATAAACATAATATTATACAGCGCCAGATAACCAAACGCGGACGCGCGTAAATCCGGCTCTCTAACTACGTAGGCGATAGTAGGCACATATGTCTGTCCTGTACAGATTGACTCCAGAAGCGAAACAAGAAATCCGCTTAAGAAAACCGTAATAATCAGCTCTGCCATCGTCCTGTTTTTGTCGCGCGCGGAATCCTGAATTATTTTCTGGGTCCTTCGTTTAATAAAATCAGGAAGCCTTAATTTTATCCTCTCGGGGTCTTTGGTTTTATTATAAACATACCAATCATACAAACTGTATATGCCTAAAATAATAGCCAGCCCGGCTATTACCAGATAGATAATCTTTGATAAAAAACCAAAAAGTTCTAAAGACTGGATGAATTTAAATAACCCCAACCCTATTAAGACATAAGTAACAAAGACTGCCAGGATAAAGGTTATCCCTAAAATAGCCAGTTCCCTTTTTTTATATCCTACAAAAGTCAAGAAAGAGATAAAAAACACCAAAACGGTAAAGGCGCAAGGATTAAATCCGTCTATGAGCCCAGCCCCCATCACCGTAAGTACTCCGAAAGAAAGAAAACGGCTGATTACGGCCTGACTCTGCCTTTGCGCATTGTAGGCGAGCTTTAGCTTGATTACCGGCTCGCCGGGGTCGTTAGATTCTATGTAAATATACTTTACGCCCTCCCCATCCATACCCTCGGTATTAAAGGTGAATTTTGCCTCTATGGCTTGAGACGGAGACACCGTTACCTTATCTTTCGGATATAGGATAGTAGTGCATCCGCATCCCACCTTTACCGCCTTTACTTCCAGATCGCTGTCTCCGGTATTTTTAATAGGGAAGCCGCGCTCATAGATTTTGCCCTCTTCCAAATTTCCCAGATTGTATTCTTTCCCCTGAGGAAGCTCGATCTTCGGGCTAGCCCAACAGACACCATTAGCCAGAAAGACAGTAACCAGAAAGACAGAAGACAGAAATATTGTCCGGCATTTCGTTTCGGCCATTTTATAATTTTACCAGCTTCACCGAGAGTATGTTGTCCAGTTTCCTTACCTCGTCCAGAATCTTCGCGGAAACCGGGCTGTCAATATTCAGCGCGGATACCGCCTTTCCGCCCGGCTTATCCCTGCCGAAGGTCATCCCCGCGATATTGATCTTGTTCTTGCCCATCAATGTGCCCAGGCTCCCGATCACCCCTGGTTTATCCCAGTTCTCCAGGAACAGCATATACCCCTGAGGTATGGTCTCCACATAGAGCCCGTCAACATTTACAATCCGCGGCTCATTATTGGTAAATAATGTACCGGCTACTTTGCGGCGCTTTCCCTCCACATCCAATTCTAATGAAATAAGATTAGTGAAATCTTCTTCCTTTTCGGATTTTGATTCTAAAAGATTTATGCCCCGCTCCCTGGCCAGGCTTTTGGCATTAATATAGTTTACGGTCTCCTGTAAAATCGGGCTAAGTACGCCTTTTACAATCGCCATCGTAAGGGGAGACAGGTCATACTTTATGATCTCACCGGTATAGTTAATCCTGAGCTCGCTGACCCTTCCCTCAAAAAGCTGAGTTGCCAAGCTCCCGAGCTTCTCGCCTAAAATTATATAAGGCTGCAAGAGTTGGCAGACCTCCTGAGCCAGGCAGGGAAAGTTAGCCGCGTTTCTTACGCCTTTATTAAGAAGCGCGTCGCGCACGCTTTCGCAAATCTCAATTGCCACATTGACCTGGGCCTCTTCGGTAGACGCTCCCAAGTGCGGGGTAATCACCACATTCTTGTGCTTTAGGAGTGGACTGGAAAAATCCGGCGGCTCTTTTTCAAAGACATCCAGGGCCGCTCCGGCAACTTTTCCGGAGTCAAGGCACTTCAAAAGCGCCTCCTCGTCAATAATTCCGCCTCTTGCGCAATTAACCAGCCGCACCCCTTTCTTCATCAGCGCGATTTCTTTTTCGGAAATCAGATGCCTTGTTTCTGAGGTCAAAGGGGTATGCGCGCTGATATAGTCCGAACGCTTAAACAATTCTTCCAGCTCTACCAATTCTATGCCTATCTGGCTTGCCACTTCTTTAGAGAGAAACGGGTCATAGGCAATTACCTTCATATCAAAAGACGCCGCCCTTTTAGCGACCTCCCTGCCGATCCTGCCCAAGCCGATTATCCCGATGGTCTTCGCGTATAACTCCACTCCCATAAACTTTGAACGCTGCCATTGCCCTGATTTTAAAGAAGCGTCCGCTCCGGGTATATTGCGCGAAAGAGCCAAAATCATGCTCATAGTATGCTCGGCGGTAGAAACGGTGTTTCCTGCCGGGGTATTCATTACCATAATACCTTTGCCGGTGGCTGCCTTTAAATCCACGTTATCCAGGCCTACGCCGGCCCTGCCGATAACCTTAAGCCGAAGCGCCGCGCTGATAATCTCTTGAGTAACCTTGGTTGCCGAACGCACGATAAGGGCGTCATAATCTTTAATAGCCGCCTTAAGCTCATCCGGCTTAAGGTCGGTCTTTACCTCAACCTTAAACTCTTTAACCTCTTTTAGAATCTTTAAACCCTCTTCGGAGAGATGGTCGCTTACCAGTATATTCATCATTCTCTTTGCCTCTTCCTTGCTTTGAGCGCGCTATTTCAAGAATACCTCTTCTGCCGCTCTTACCCCCGCGCCTAATTCAAATTTATAACCCATCTGATACAGGACCTTTTCCAGGCAGGACAGGGCTAAAATTATATCAAACTCATTAAGATAACCCATCGTGGCAACGCGAAATGTCTTTCCCTTTAGTTCAGACTGTCCTCCGGCAATGGTTATCCCGTAAGAATCGCGCATGGTCTTGACTAATTTCTCTCCGTCAATGCCCGGCGGAACACAGGCCGCGGTTATCGCGTCTGAAGCGCACGATTCATCGGCAAACAGCTTTAATCCCAAAGCTTTTACCGCGGCCCTTAGCGCGTCTGCCATTTTCCTACAGCGGCTAAAAACATTCTCCAGCCCTTCCTCCTTAAGCATCTTGAGGGCCGCGTTCAAAGCCACCACCAATGAAACTGAGGTAGTAAAAGCCGTATCAGTGCTCTCCCAGGCCTTCTTAGCCATGCGCAAATCAAAATAATAACGCGGGCTTTTAGATTCGGCAATCAGCGGCCACGCCTTCAGACTTACGCTGATAAATCCCAGCCCCGGAGGGAGCATCAGCCCTTTTTGAGAGCCGCTTACCACCACATCCACTTGCCATTCATCAGTCTTTAGGTCAATTACCCCAAGCGCGCTGATGGCGTCTACCGCTAAAACCGCCTGAGTATCTTTAACTACTTCGGCAATTGCTTTAATATCGGTGGTAACTCCGGTAGAAGTTTCGCACAAGGTTACAAATACCGCCTTAACCTTTGAGCCTTGAGCCTTGAGCCTTGAGCTTATCTCCTTGGCGGATACCGCCTTTCCCCACTCAACCTTG
>SCPY01000012.1 GCA_004299495.1 bacterium
GTCCTAAAATACCTTCCTCCGGCCTCGCCTCACGATATCAGCGTGGATAGAGTCCTCTTTGCCTAAACACAGATAAGCGCAAATTATCTGCATTTTATTGCAGTCCTATCGGAGGATGAAAATGATAACCCTTGTTTTATACATAGTGGTGGCTGCGGCCTTTACCGGCGCGGGATATCTCCTGAGGAAGCATCTGGCGGGAAAAAAGATTCAGGATGCCGAAGACCAGGCCCGTCAAATTATTGAGCAGGCAAAGAAGGATGGCGAGGCCCTGCGTAAGACAGTTGAGCTGGAAGGTAAAGACCTGCTGTACCGCCTGCGCCAGGAATTTGACGCCTCAACAAAAGAGCGGCGCCAGGAATTAGACGGCTTAGAGAAACGATTATCCCTCAAGGAAGATAATATTGACCGCAGGATGGAGCTCTTAGAAAAGAAGGAAAAGGAGCTGGAGAGCCGCGCCGATTCAGCCAGGGCGGCAGAAGAGGCGTTAAAAACAAAGGATAAACAATTAACCGCCCTGGTTAATGAAGAAAAGGAACGCCTGCAGAAAATCGCCAACCTTACTCCCGAGGAAGCAAAAAAGGTATTGCTCACGCGCTTATCCGAGGAGATAAACAACGAAAAGGCGGTTTTGATTAAAAATGTTGAAGAAGAAATAAAGAGCACCGCCGACAAAAAGGCAAAGGAAATAATCACCCTGGCGATACAGCGCTGCGCGGTTGAGCATACGGTTGAGTCAACGGTGAGCGTAGTATCCTTACCCAGCGATGAGATGAAAGGCAGGATTATCGGCCGCGAGGGAAGGAATATCCGGGCGCTGGAGATGGCGACCGGCGTGGATGTGATTATTGACGATACCCCCGAGGCGGTTACCCTTTCCGGATTTGACCCGGTAAGGCGCGAGATTGCCAAGCTTACCCTGGAGAAGCTGATGGCTGACGGCAGGATCCATCCGGGCAGAATTGAAGAAATCGCGGAGAAAACCAAGCGGGAGATGGACGATAAAATACGCGAAGAGGGCGAACGCGCGGCCTTTGAGATAGCTATCCACGGATTGCATCCTGAGATCGTTAAACTCCTGGGGCGCCTGCGTTATCGCACCAGCTACGGCCAGAACGCCCTGCAGCATTCCAAGGAAGTGGCGTATCTTATGGGGCTCATGGCCGGGGAGATGAATCTTGATTTTCGCCTCAGCCGCAGGGTAGGCCTGCTGCATGATATCGGCAAGGCCATTGACCATCAGATAGAAGGCACCCACGCGCGCATCGGAGCCGAGTTAGCCAAGAAATACGGAGAAAACAGCGAGGTGATCGCGGCGATTGAATGCCATCACGAAGAGCAGGAGCCCAAAAGCGTCCTGGGCGTCCTGGCAATAGCCGCCGACGCTATCAGCGCCGGGCGTCCCGGGGCAAGAAGAGAAACCCTGGAAACCTATGTGAAACGGCTGAACAAATTAGAATCCATCGCCAACCTTTTTAAAGGCGTTGAGAAATCTTATGCCATCCAGGCGGGCAGGGAAATCCGGGTTATTGTCCAACCGGAGAAAATCTCCGATAGCGACGCGGTGATCATCGCCAGGGATATCCGCAAGAAGATTGAAGAAGGGATGGAGTATCCCGGCCAGGTCAAGGTTACGGTTATCCGAGAGATGCGGGCCATTGAATACGCGAAATAGGGGCATATGAAAGTATTATTTCTCGGCGACATAGTAGGTTCTCCCGGCAGAGAAGCGGTTAAAGCATTGGTGCCGAAGCTCAAAAAAGAAAAAGCCATAGACGTCGTCATCGCTAACGCCGAGAACGCCTCCGGAGGCAGGGGGCTGACCGCCAAGGTTGCCGAGGAGCTCTTTAGTTACGGATGCGATTGCTTAACCAACGGCGACCACACCTGGAAGCATCCGGATGTGCTAAAGATTATAGACCATCCCTATCTCATTCGCCCGGCAAACCTGGCGCCCAATATCCCCGGTAAGGGCTACTGCGTTTTGAGCAAGAATAATCTCAAAATAGGCATACTCAATTTGCAGGGCAGGGTTTTTATGCCGGCGATAGACTGTCCTTTCCGGGCGGCGCGGGAAATAATCCCTCTCATCAAAAAACAAACCCCCATAATCCTGGTGGATATGCACGCCGAGGCAACCAGCGAAAAAGTTGCAATGGGGTATTTCTTAGACGGCTCGGTATCCGCGGTGGTAGGAACGCATACGCATATCCAGACCGCCGACGAAAAGGTGCTGGCGCAAGGAACAGCCTATATCAGCGACCTGGGGATGTGCGGGCCTTATGATTCGGTTATCGGCCAGGAAAAATCTAAAATCATTGAGCGCTTCCTCACCGGAATGCCTACGCGTTTTGAGGTAGCCAGCGGCGATGTCCGGCTTGCGGGCGCGATTATAGAGATTGACGCCGCATCGGGAAAGGCAAGAAACATTGAGCGGGTCCAGGAAAAACTGTAGCTTATGCGCGTTGAGAATAAAGGCCTAAAAGAAGAAAAGCGTATTTATACGGTAAGCGAGCTTACCGATGACGTCAAGGTTCTTTTGGAAAACACCTTCCCCGAAGCCTGGGTAGAAGGGGAAATCTCAAACTTTTCACAGTCCCAGTCAGGCCATATTTATTTCAGCCTTAAGGACGCCAAGAGCTCGCTTCGCTGCGTTTTCTTCCGGGGCGCGAACTTAAGCTTAAAATTCGCTTTAAAAGACGGCTTGCGGGTAATCGCCTTTGGCGGGATTACGGTCTACGCGCCCAATGGAC
>SCPY01000114.1 GCA_004299495.1 bacterium
CAAGTGAAAGTTTTATTGCATACCTGTTGCGCCCCCTGCCTTATCTATCCCCTTGAGGTATTACGCAACGAAGGCCTTGAGGTGGAGGCATATTTTTATAATCCGAATGTTCATCCGGAAGAGGAGTATATAAAACGAAAAACCGCTTTTCTTGGTCTTGCGAACGCCCAGTCGGTAATAGCCCATATCCCGGAGTATGCCGCGTCCGATTATCAGGATGCCATAGCCAATACCGAGAGGCCCGCGCGCTGCCGGGAGTGCTGGGGCCTGCGGCTTCTTAACACCGCCCGCTTTGCCAAAAAAAATAATTTTTCCGCTTTTACCTCGGCGCTTCTAGTCAGCCCTTATCAGGATATTGAAGCCATCAGAACCATAGGCCAGAAGATAGCGGATGGGTTGGCCTTACGTTTTATTTATCGGGATTTCCGGCCAGGTTTTAGAGAGGCGCATAATAAAGCCAGGGCCCTTGGCATCTATTGTCAGAAGTATTGCGGATGCGGCTATTCGCTTGAAGAAAGAAAAGAAGCGTTAGCGGCAAAAATGAAATAACAATGCCAGAGTTTGGCGGTTTAGGAAAGGCCCTGGTTATCGCCGGATTGTCGCTTGTGCTGTGCGGCTTCTTGTTTGTCTTCTTTAGCAAAATACCCTTTTTGGGTAAATTGCCGGGAGATATACACATCGCCAGGAAAAATTTCACCTTTTATTTTCCCTTCGCTAGCTGTGTTGTGCTGAGCGTACTGGTTTCTTTAATTATTTGGCTATGGTCAAAAAGATAGCGTTTATATGTGTTATTATGGCGGCGGTAACGGGAAATACTTTTGCCGCGGAGGAGCCCGTGCGCGTTGCAATAGCCCGGGATGTCACTTCTACATACCTCATGGTGAAGGGAAGTTTTGAAGTGCGCGATATGGATAATAACCGCCTGGTATACAAAGGCAGGAATCTAAAGAAGAGTTTAATCGGCCTGTCGGACAATAGAATAAGCTTTCCTTACTTGAAGAAAGGGGTTTCGGGGAGATTGCAAATAACGCCGCTATCCGGAGGGTATGTTTCCGTGAATAAGCGCTCCTATAGAGGCAAGATTAACCTTATCGCTTTAGACGGCAGGCTCTTAGTGGTAAATGAGCTTGGCCTTGAGGATTATTTGCGCGGGGTTATCAGTAATGAGGTCGCGCACTACTGGCCGATGGAGGCGCTTAAGGCCCAGGCGATTATCGCCAGGACCTACGCCTTGTATCAAAAACAATTTACCAAGAATAAATATTTCGATTTAACCAGCGATGTGTATTCTCAGGTCTACGGCGGAAGGCCTGCCCAAAGGTGGCGCACAAACCGCGCGGTGGACTTAACCCGGGCGAAGGTGTTGACTTTTCAGGGAAATCTGTTTCCGACTTACTATCACGCTACCTGCGCCGGAAAGACAGAAGACTCACTCGAGCTCTGGAAAATTGACCTTGCTTCTTTAAAAGGCGTGGTATGCGGTTTTTGCGCGGATTCACCTCATTTCAGATGGCAGGCTAAGATTGACCTCGGGCAAATGAAGGATAAATTGGTGAAAAAAGGATTCTCGATAGTTGATATCTCGGGAGTAGAAATTACCCGCCTGAGCGCTTCGGGAAGGGTTTCCGCGCTTAAAATACAAGGGGAAAACGCAGGCATAGAAATAACGGCAAAAGATTTTCGCCAGGCGTTAGGCCCTGATGTTATCCGAAGCCTAAACTTTACCATAAGGGTTATCTCCGGGATAGCCTATATTGACGGGCTTGGCTGGGGCCACGGCGTGGGTTTGTGCCAGTGGGGTATGTATAAAATGGCAAGAAACGGATATAAACACGCGCAGATTCTAGAATACTATTTCCCTCAGTCTAAACTTGTGGCGAGAAAATAAATTATGAATCTTTCGGAATTTGACTATTATTTGCCCAAAGAGCTTATCGCGCAGGGCCCCTTAGGCAGGCGGGATTCCTCGCGGCTGATGGTCGTTGACCGTAAGCGCGGGAGCGTCAGCCACAAGTCTTTTAGCGGCCTTGCGGGTTATTTGCAGGAGGATGATGTAATAGCGCTTAATGATACTAAAGTGATTCCCGCAAGAATAATCGGGCATAAAAAGGATACCCTGGGAAAAGTGGACGCGCTTTTATGCGATCGGCTTTCCGGCAGGACATTTCGCGCCTTGATTAAGCCCAATCTAAGGATAGGGCAGGAAGTGATCTTTGGCCATGGTAGCGTTAAGGCGAAGCTTACCAAAGAGAAAATATTAGAGTTTAATAAAGAGTTGACCCTTGAGCTTATGGAAAGAATAGGGGTTATGCCGCTTCCTCCGTATATAAAAAGAATACCCTCTAAGGCAGACGAAGAACGATACCAGACCGTATACGCAAAGAGTCCCGGGGCTATCGCCAGCCCTACCGCGGGGTTACATTTCACTAAAAAATTATTACAGGAAATAAAAGACAGGTCGGCCAATATTGCCAGCGTTACGCTGCACGTTGGCATAGGCACCTTTAAACCGGTAAAATGCCCGGATGTCAGGCAGCATATAATGGAAAAAGAGGCATTTTCTGTTCCCGCGCAAACGGTTTCCGCGC
>SCPY01000115.1 GCA_004299495.1 bacterium
TTCGTTCTTCTTATAGACTGTAGTTGTGGAAATCTGGGAAATAACAATCTCCTTTTCGTTTACGCTTTTTGATACTAGATAAGCTTTGACCCTTACTAAATCATCCTGTAATTTCTTATAAGCTGCCGCTAAATCTGGCTCGCGCCTTGAAAATGAACCTGACCAAATAACATAGTCACTTTTGATATTCTTCTGAGCTGATCCGGTAACAGTGATCTGCTCCCGAGTAAACTTCATCACCTTTAAAAAACCTTGCGACAAAATAACGCTTGAAACTATTGTTGCTACCGCAATACAAATGCCCAGAATGATTATCTGGGAATTCCTCAACATTCTTCCGCCTTCCATGGTATGCCTCCATATTCTATTGCATTTGTTAAATATAATTTATTTATTGCTTGTTAGATATATTCCCAAATCCTCCTCTCTCTTAATATCATCACAAACAATTATAAGCGGAAAATAAAAAACCTCCGCCGGTCATAGTTTGACCAACGAAGGTTTTACTTTTTTAACGTCCGGGATTTCCCCCTTCAAACTCGGGACAAAAACTAATTGTTAAATTTAATCTACATCTATTTCATACCTCTGTCAAGCACTTTCGCTGATCCCTGTGGCGCTAAAGGTTCTAATTGGTACGGATGGCGGAGGAGAGAGGATTTGAACCTCTGAGGCACCATGAGGCACCTACCTGTTTTCGAGACAGGCCCATTCGACCACTCTGGCACTCCTCCAATTAGCCCTGCCGCATTGAACGCTGTTGCTATTATCCGGGTTTTCGGTTACAATAGCGGCTATGCTTAAAATCGGAAACCTTACCCTAAAATCTAACCTGATCCTCTCCCCTATGGCCGGGATAACCGACCTGCCTTTTCGCCTGCTTAACCGCGAGTTTGGCGCGGAGCTGGCTTTTGTGGAGATGATCAATGCCCGTTCGCTGGGCTACAATAGCAAGAAAACCAGGTTTATGCTCTCAACCGGCGCCCAGGACAAACCCCTGGGAGTCCAGCTTCTAGGCTGTGAGCCGAATTTTATCCTTAGGGCGCTGGATATCCTGGAAAAATACGAATTTGACCTTCTGGATTTTAACTCCGCCTGCCCGGCCAAGAAGGTAACCCGCCGCGGCGAAGGCGCAAGCCTGCTTAAGGACCCTAAAAAACTTAATCAACTGCTTAAGCTGGTAGTCAAAAATTCATCCCGTCCGGTAACCGTAAAAATCCGCGCCGGCTGGGACAAGGATTCGCTTAACGCCAAAGAAGTTGCCCTCTACGCTCAGGATGCCGGGGTAAAGGCCCTATTCATCCACGGCCGCACCAAGGCCCAGGGATACAGCGGAACCCCTGACTACAAAGCAATCAAATCTGTCAAAGATGCCCTGAAAATACCGGTGATCGCAAGCGGGGATATCCTCTCCGCGCGGTTAGCCAAAAAGATGCTTGACGAAACCGGCTGTAACGGCCTTGCCGTTGCCAGAGGCTCACTCGGCAACCCCTGGATATTCCGGGAAATCCCTGCCTTCCTGAAAACCGGAAAAATCCTTCCCCGCCCCACCTCGCAAGAGGTTGTTCGGATTATACTCAAGCACCTGGAGATGTGCGCGTCCTTTTACGGAGAAAGAATCGGGGTGACCATATTCCGCAAGTTCGTAAGCTGGTATACCCGCGGATTCCGTAAAATCCGGCCGTTACGGGAAAAGGCCTCCCGCGCTATGACAAAATCCGACATCCTGAAACTAAGCGCGGAATTCCTGGCTGCTAACTAAGCTCATCTCAAATTCCGGTTAATCACCGAGAGCATCCGGCGGTGAATCTTTCCGTTAGAGGCGACGATAAAATGCTTTTTATCCCAGGGAATATTTTCCAAATTCCTGCCGCTTACTCTGCCTCCCGCCTCCTCCACAATCAGCTTGCCGGCGGCAAAATCCCAAGGGCTTAGCTCGTGTTCCCAATAGCCGGCTGCCCGGCCGCAGGCAACATAACACAAATCCAGCGCCGCCGCTCCCAGGCGCCGGATGCCCAGGACATTCCGGAATAAAAACCTCTTTACCGCATCCAGTGTCTCCACCGCCTCTTTCCCCCGGCTGTAATAAAACCCGGTTATCAATAAGGCCTTCTTAAGGGTATCCGCCTTATTCACGCGGATGGGTTTACCGTTAAGAAACGC
>SCPY01000116.1 GCA_004299495.1 bacterium
CGGAATTCCAGGGATTCGATAATCTGCTCTTGGGAAGCGGCATCTTGGGAACAGGCAGGATTGAGCGGAAACAGTAAAAGAAAAGATACCATAAGAAAAGACCGTGCTTTCATAACTTTTTTCCTTTTATTCGCCCCGCATTAATTCCCATTTCCCGGCATAAACTATTCCCGCGGCATGACCAGATAAAAGCTCTGCTGGCCCTTGCGCAGCATTACCCTATTCCTCTGGATCTCGGTTACTTCGTATTCCCCTATTGTATCACCTTTTTTTACAATTTCACTATTTATAAACGCGAAGCCATTCTTGTTTTTCCCGAGGGATATTCCCTTAAGCTCGAGGCTGGCCCTTTGATAATCCCTTGCCGTCCGCGAACTGCTAAAGGGGTCTCTGCCCCATTCTAATTTTATCCGCTCTTTTTGCAAGGCAAGGTCGTTCTCATCCGCGGACGAAGCAGGCAGAAAAGGCTCGCCACGGCTGTCTGCTTTTCCCGGAGAGGCAGATAACGATTGAGCCGCGGGGACGGATTCTTGAGCTTGGCCTTTGGACGGTTTTTTCTTAAGGCTGCTAGCGGCCAGCGCGATAAGAATCACAATGCCAACGGCAATAACAGCAAGTTGAATCTTTTCTTTAGTCACCTATATCTCCCAGACCAGATATGTGCTTACCATCAAAGTAACCAGGAGTTCGCTCGGCGGCGCCTCCCGCGGTTTTTCCGGAGTTTTTCCGCCTTCGGAAAAAGCCGGTGCCGCCTTTGCCTTTTCTTCCTTCATTTTCTCTATAGACAGCTGCTCTATGACGCAGGCAGTGGACAATTTGCTGACTGCCTTCAGGTACTCCCCAAGCGTTTTGTAAGGACAGGACATGACCAGCTCTATATGCGCTGAGCTCATTCCGGGTGGTAAGTTTTCGTCGCCGGTATTTATGTCTTCGCGCGGCCGGATAGAAATGACGTTGATATTAAGCGCGCTTGCCGGATGCGCCAGCGATTGGATTATTTTAGGCAATTGCCTTGAGGTTGAGCCCATCTCTTTGAGTTCCCTGGCCTTAGCCTCTATGTCTTCTATCGCCTTTTGCGGATTGCTAAAATTTCTTACCAGGCCATGCGACGCCTGCAGGCGTTCCTGGCTTTCCTGAAATTCGGCTTTCAGCCTTCTGCCGTACGCGAATATAAATTTGCCCGGGAAGAAGTATAAGCCTATGACAATAAGCGAGCATACCCCGAAGGTAATTCCCATCCGCAGCATTTTGTTTTGCGTAATTACGAACATATCAGTAGGTTAACCGGCAGTCTATCACAAAGTCCGCCGAGGGCACGGCAGAATACATGTCCGGGCTGCTGTAAGCCAGGCGCGCGCGGCTAAAGTAAGGCGATTCTTCAAGCGCCAGCACATATTGCATAAGCTCTACATCCACAATGGCATAGCGCGATGAAATTTTTCCTTCCAGCCGCAGGCCGCCGGGGTCGTTATCAGCGCCCGCCGTTATTTTACTCAGGATGATTTCGTCGGTAGAGATATTGCTCAATTCCTTAAGTACCCCCGGCCAGTTTGGCTGTTTGCTTCCGGCCTTCTCAAGCAGGGCTTTTCTCTGCTCTATTTTTGTTTTCGTATCCAGATACTCTCTTGCCTTTTTTGCCGTAGGCTCCAGGCGCAGTATCTCCGCTTCTGTTTTTCCAATCATAGCCTTTATCTTGAGCGCGTCTATATAGGCTAACGCGTAGTAACAAAGGCTTAAAGCCAGGATTATGGGAAAGGAAATTTTGAGAACAAAATTTAAGAAAGCGGCCTTTTGTTCTAATTTTTCTTTTGCCGGCAGGAGATTTACCCTTGCGCCGTTTCCTATGGCTATGCCAAAGGACGCGGCAAGATGGGGCGAGGCCTGCTCCATTACCATCTCTTGCCTGGCAAGCCCCGCGTCCTGCCAGCCTTTTACCGCTTTGAGCGCGGGCAGGGTTTCCACTTTCTTAAGCTCTTTGAGATTGTTCAGAAAGAATTTATTCAGGTTTTTCAGGCGCGAGCTTCCTCCGGTGATAAGCAGCTCCTCTATGGCCGGCGTTTTAAATGTGGAGATGTAATAATTAACGGTCCGGTTGATCTCCATAATCAGGCGTTCCAGGGTGGTCCTGAGCATGGCCGCGATCTGTTCTCCCAGGAGCGCTCCGAAGTCGGTGAGGAACTCTATTTTTGCTTCGTCCTCCAGCGGGATGCCGCACTGGCGCTTAATTTTCTCCGCCTCCTCAAGGCTGATGGCGATTTGGCCGTTGGCTGTGGGTATGGTTCTGGCAAGAGCGTGTGTAAGATGGTCGCCGCCGATGGGAATCTCGCGGGAGAAGCGAAGCAGGCTCCCCTTATAAAAATTAATGGTGGAGCTGTTTGCCCCCATATCCATAAGGGCGATGGTTTTTTCCGGCTCAAGCTTTACGCAAAATGGCAGAATATTACCCAAAGAATCGGCGATTGTGCTTAGGCCGATAGGCCTAAGCCCCGCGCCTTTAATAAATTGCGCCTGCTCTTCAAGCATAACGCGGTCGCAGGCAACGCAGGTTACCTGCAGGGTATACAGCCCCTTTTCATCGCGGTGCTGTCCGGTGACAAAGAAATCAAAGATAATAGCGTCTAAATTTAACTGAAAGGGAAGGCGTTTTTTCAGCTCCATGCTCACCGCTCCCCTCAGGTCTTTTTTGTTTAAAACGGGAACATTGAGAGAGAAAATATACACGCCTTTGCCCCAGACGGTTAAGCGGCAGAGATTGGTTTTTACTCTGGCGTCCGCGGTAAATGCCTTGAGCCATTCCTGAACCAGCCGTTTTTTCTCGGCGGGGTTTTCCTTTGCCGGCGGCGGAAGAGTGCGGGTAATATAATTTGCCAGGTAAAAGCCCCGGGCAGTTTTCTGTATCTGGGCGATTTTTACCACGCTTGAGCCGGCGTCTATTCCGATTACGCTCTGGGTAGAGACGAAAATATTCTTTAGGAAAGAAAAGATATTGCCGGAAGGAAATTTTGGCTCTGATTTCGCGGGCGGATTTGGGGTTTTTGTTCCCGAGACATTCGGATTGTTCATTTAATTAAGCGTATTCTATAAGCTTTTTACCTGCCAGTCAAGGCTTATCCCAAAATTTGGGTTTATCGCTTGGACGCCCTTACCTTGATAACCGCGAGCTCCTGAAAGATTTTTTCCTGGTTGCTTAGGACCTGGTCTAATTTCCTAAGGATTTCACGGTTTGAGCTTTTCAGGTCATTATTCAACCCGCCGATTTTCGCTTCTAACGCGGCCGTGTCTTCAGCGTAATCAGGGGCTGCCGCTGGCCCCGCGGAGTATTTTTGCGCGCTCAAGGCGAATCTTAGGCCCAAAGAGGAAAAAACAACCACGAGCAAAATAAGCAAATTTTTTTTTAGCATCTTTTCGCCTCCGTAACAATCTCAATTTATTGTTCCTGCCATTCAATGGCAGGAAAACCCCAGGTAAAACCGGTTAACCGGGTAAGGTCGCTATCGTACTTTAGCCGAACCTGTCCGTCAAAGGTGACATTGCTTCCGTATGCCGCCTTGGCATCCAGATAGTTAAAGAAGAGATTTCCATTCTGGGTATAGAGCATATCGTCAAAATCTCGCTTGCCGCGCTTGGCGTTATCGCTTCCTCCCGAAGGCGTATCCGGTGAAGTTATATCGCCGTTTTGCGTGGCCAGGTTAGGATACACAAACGGCCTTTCGGTGAAGTGGATTCTGTTCGGGCCCTTAATCGCGATATCGCCTTCGGCTATCAGGCTGGTGCGCCGAAAAATTACGTTTCCGTCTATACTGCCCGGCTCCCAGTCCTGCCTGTCACGCAGGTCAAAAAGCGCGTCAGACATTATATACCAGATGGTTTCTCTGAGGACATTGTCTCTGTACCGTTTTACCTCTCCAGCCCAGTTGCCGGCAGCCCATGCGGAACTCCCTAAATCTACGCTGTCATCTATCCTGACGCGTGCCTGCCTGGCATTCGGCACGTTTTGAATCACACCCCAGTCGCTGTATGCCCAGGTTCCCCGGCTAAAATTTCTCATCACCTGATTATTCCATTGGTTCAAAGGAGCGGTGAAATAATCGCAGGAAAAATCTACCGTATAATAGCTACCGTTTAAATCGGAGTCCGGGGGAGAGCTTAAAATCTTTGGCACGACGCTAACTCTGTCGCCAACGGCCCAGTCTACCACACTGGTTAAATCCGTGGTATTAGCGCCAAGCGTGCTCTGAATTTCTCCCCAATTCCCCGCCTCCCAGCTTCCCCTGCTGATATTCCTGAGCGCCTGTCCGTTCCATTGGCCGGGAGGATTAAAAATATCAGTAGAATCAACCGTTATTCTGCTTCGTCCGGGCACTACCTCGCCTATGTCTGTAATCACAGCTGTCCGCGGCGCTGCCCAGGTATTCGGCCCGCCGGGAGAATATGCAGGATTACTCGCCTCTGATTCATAATATGCCATATCAATTGCGGGATATGGCTCGGAGGCAATTATTCTATCGTCTCCTGTTCCGTCAAGAGGAAGCGGCGAGGCCCCATTGCGGTAATCCACATTCAGCTCGTTATAAGTTCCATCTCCGTCACCGCTGTAATACAGCGCCTGAACATCTCCGTTTAGGTTTGATCCGGGATGCATCGCGCTCCAGTCAAAAAGGTTTTTTGCCTGCAGGACTTTATTAAAACTACCCAGGGTTACCGATAATTTTGTCTGGCGCATTGCCCTGCAGTTTCCGGAGCAGGCGTTATTATTAGCTTGAGGGATAAACCCTCTTGCCTCAATTACCGCGTCTCCGTTTTCGGTTCCGGAGACAGGATTGCGGCAGCAGATATTATATTGGCCGGCCCCAAGGCTGTGGGGCGAAGATAACCAGTCGCCGTTATCATTGCAGTCAGAGTCCACGCTGCCGCAATTAGGGCCTCCTGTTCCGGAGCGGGTCCTCCAGCAGGAGTTTTGCGAGAGCTGATTGAGCGCCCATTGGCTGCCTGCCTCAGCCAAACTCAACGCCTGCTCTGAATCAAGGTTACGCAGGTTTGTTTCAAAATCTCCGGTCTGCAGATTCGCTAAAGTCCAGCCCAGGGCCGCAAATAGCATCATCGCGAAGATTACGATAATCAAGGCCACGCCTTCGCGGCTATTAGTTTTCATCCTTAAAGATTCCTTGGGTATACCTGAGCTTTTAAGGTTTTGGTTTG
>SCPY01000117.1 GCA_004299495.1 bacterium
CGAATTATGCCCGAAATATCTCTGCCATAGGTTCTTATCCTTTTTTTCCGGCTCCATAAAATACCTCTAACGCAGTATGTCTAACCTGTTCTCATCTTTAGAGGGATCATAAAAATCAGTATTATATTTCTCTTCAATGGTATCGCCATTACCTACCTCATCGCGGGTGTCCTGAAAAGCCTCCTGGCGCTTGACTAAAGAGCCGTTTATCCAGACAAAGAGCCGGCTTACCCCCAGAATTAAAATCAGACAGACAATCAGGCTCATTGCCAGCTCAATGCTCGCCTGCGCCCTAACGGGGCGTGCTCCAGGAGCCTCCTTCATTCCGGACAACCTTGTTGTTAATCCATAAAATGATATCCTGCTCTTTGCCATTATACACCTCAAATCCGCCTGCTTCAAGCTCTGTTTTAGAAAATCTTTCCCCGTCGTCAAACGCCTTATCCTTGTTGATGTCTATCCAGATTTCATCTCCCGCCTGCATTTGCTCTACCACGCTATCCGCTTCTATCGTATCCCGCTTATAGGTGACGCGGTTAAGCTTAATGGGATGGTAAAAATCCTGCGCCATATCCACCGCCCATTTACTGGTAATGGACTGCGGGCTTTCGGTTTTTTCAAAATAGGTCCCGGGGCGCACTTGGGTCCGCTGTTCCTGCCGGTAGCCGATCAGGCCCTGAGAAGCAAACGTATCATTTCTTAAATCATTGCTGTTTATGCTGGTGTCTATCTCGCCTTCCTGGGAATCAATCACCTTCGCGATACCGTCGTTGCTATCGTCGTCTTTTCCGTCATCGTCGTTTCCGTCTCCATCTTTATCCTCTTGCGAAGCATCGTAGAAAATTACCGACTCCTCTTTTTCGTCCCCGTCCACATCGTAAGACCCGCCCTCTTTCACATCAGCGGCGGCGGTAACATTCCACCTCCAATAGAACCCGTCAGGGGGATCGGTATCATTTTCATCATCCACCCTTTCCCTTACCTCCACGCCTTTTAAATCATACTCCTTCCAATCCGCGGTGGTAAAATTAAATTCCCTACCAATCTTGCCAGACTTATCTTTTATCAACAGATTGATTTTAGGAAGATAAGTATAGTTTCCAAAATCATCTTCATCTTTCATCTCCATAAACAAACTATTAGAAAGCAATGCGGAAGAAGAAGCCATAAGAGGATTAAACGAGGGGACAACATTGCCGCCTTGAGGCTGAGGAATGGACTTATAATCCATCACTATTACCTGGGCGTTAAAGTAGGTATCCTTGGCCTCATACGCCTTTTGCAGGCCATAACGGAAGGTTTGCATATTCAGGTTATCCGAGTAATTAGCGTTCATTCCGTAGCTCAGCAAAAAACCCACCACCCCAAGAATTACCGCTCCAAATACAGCCAGCTCGCTAAGGGCCTGGGCCCTGTTATTTAAATAAGCCATCTTTCAAATCTCCCACCTCTTCATAGCCCCGGCGCGTAGTGATATCCTTGTCTATGCGGTCTTCTCTTACCGTAAAATAGGCCTGCTGGGCACCGGGCTCTGTATCCTGCGGATTATCATCCGGAGCAGGGTAGGTAATGGAGCTGGTTTCCGACTCCTGGGAAGTGGTTATGTCGGACTGGGTATTTCCCGGGTCATATTGTTCGCCCATTCCGTCTGAAACTGACCGCAGGCGCCCGGCAATACCCCGCTTCACATAGGTTGCCATTACCACAAAAGCCGCGATAAGACAGGCGCTAAATAGCGCGAATTCTAAAATAGACTGGGCTTTATTGCCTCTTAGCCTATGCATTATCTTTACCCCCTTAGTCTACCGCTGACCATCCCTGAAGAAAACGGCTGCCGCCGCGTTTATCCTGCTCAAAGAAATCTCCGTCAGTATTTTTATCCTTGTCCACCTTGCCTTCCAGGGGATCCTCGTTAAATGCCAGTACCTCGGACCTCTCATTGATATCATCGCGCTGCCTGCCTCCCGCGTATTCCCGCTTTCTCTGTCCCGGCGCTTCCGATGTCATTCTCTGCCCGGAGACCTTTAATCTGCCTTTAGTAAGGTCAAGTTCCTCGCTTTCCTCCTGCCTGCCCAACTCGTCAGCGGACATCCGGATTTGCGCCTGGATGCCGCGCTTCATATAGCCATTAATGGCCATAAAGGCCGCGCTCACCACAACGATAACCATGGCGTATTCTATTAATGATTGCGCCCTTCTCATTCAAACAGGCCCTCCTGGGTTAATTTCCTGTCCGAGAAATCGTCCGCGGACGGCTCTGTCAAGGTTACCGATGGCTCAAGCAGGGTAGATACACTCTTGCCGTCAGGCGTGGCTATCTCTTCCGTTACCGAGCTTGAGCTGGTAACCTGGCGGTAGCGGCTGAACTCCGGAGAAAATAAATCCCCTCCGCCTATATTTTGAGCCACGCCTCGTATCCGGCCCTGCATCGCGCGCTTGACATATATCTGCATCACGGTTATAGCCGCCACAAAAACGGCGATAAAGACGCTATATTCAATTATACTTGCAGCTTTATTCTTCCCAGCCATCATCTGCTGTCAGCTCCTTAGGGCTGATTCCACGACTGATTACTGTTCCCTCGCGCGAACTATTATTGTCCGCGGAGGAAAATTCCCGGCGTATTGTCCCTCCCGGATTGTAGGTAACCGCGCTCTTTTGCGACTGGGCAACGATAAATGATGAATCTGTGTAATAAGGCTCATACTGACTGAGTTGGGGCCGGCCGGCCATCCGGGCGCTTTCCTTAACCGAGCCATCCACAAAATTTTTCACCTTTGCCTGGATGCCCCTTTTCACATACACCTGCATCCCTATCAGCCCGGCGCTCACCAGGGCAATTACCAGCGCGTACTCGGTTAAGCTCTGGGCCTTAAGCTTAGAATTCATTGGCTATCTCTCCGATTTTATCGCCCATTCCCGCGAAATAGCTCTCTAAGCCCTTACGCACCGGTCCGTTGCCTGATGCCACAGCCGCGATGATTACCAAAAGGGCCGCGGTCAGGACAAACAGGTATTCCAAAGTACCCTGTCCGCCTAACAATATGGACTGCCTTTTCTTTTTAATCATCCTCAAATAGGCTTACATTGCTGATTTTTCCGGAATCAAAGGTTCCATGCGCTCCTCTTTGTCCGGATCCGGCTTGCGCGGTAACATAATCTGTTTGGGTTGCCTCGTATCCTGCGTAAGTATAATTTGCCGGCGTCCAGGCTGAAGAATCCTGAATCTGGGAACGCGTCCAACCACCAGTTCCTACAGTAAGATTTGCCAGGGTCTGCTCTCTTCTTGCGCTCTGGCTGACGGTCTGAATGGTATAGTTCTGAGCGGCGGTAAACTGCTCTCCGATCTGGTCGGCGGATTGCTTAAACTTGCCCTCCAGCGCCCGCTTGACATAAATCTGGATAGCCACAATCACCGCCACCACTATAGAAAGAATCATCGCATACTCTAATATCCCTTGCCCCTTCTTGCTTTTAACGCGCATTTATTTCACCTCCTGTCTGATATTTCATCTTGGATGATTTTATTTTCCCTATCCGTTCATTATTGCCACGGCTTATTTCCAATTAGCATCCCTGGTATCCCTCGTTCCATTGGCCACGGCCTGCATCTGATATCCGCCGGCATTAGTAGCGCTTATATCCGCAACCTTCTCTTTGACAACATTGCCCCCACCCATATGTTCCTGCTCCACATTTTCCTGAAAGCGCTCATAAGAGCTTTCCAGATAATACGGTTCGTACTGGTCTAATGCGGCAAACGTAGCGTCAGTACCGCTTGCCGCGACAGCTGCAAATGTGGCGTTTATGCCGGTAAAGGCATCGGTTCCTGCCTTCTGCCTGGCCTGGATACCCCGCTTTACATAGGTTTGCATTGCTATTGCCGCGCCAACAACCACAGCCAGGATAATCGCGTATTCGGCAGTGGACTGGGCTCTTGATTTTCTCCTCATCTTTCCACCTCCTTATTATTTACTAATCTCATTTATCCACCCGTACTGGTGCTGGATGCGGTAGTAGTTCCGGTTGAGGTCCGCAGCTCAGCATCGGCCTTATCCAAGATGGCTCCGGCAGTATCCATATTATTCTTGGCCTTCGCTTTAATAATATTGTTTGCACCGTAGAGAACCGCCAGCAATACTACCGCCAATAAAATCACATACTCCAATATGCTTTGGCCTTTTACTGTCTTGCATTTTCTCATCTTTCCTCCTTGCCTTTTATTGCGGTTGAGCATTTATCTGCTCTTCTATGAGCTTAAGATTTGCCTGCACCGCCCTCTGCATATACATCCGCATAGCCACAAAGGCCGCGGCCACAATAGCGATTAAAAGCGAATACTCTATAATCCCCTGGCCCTTTTTTCTCATTTGATTCTCCCCACTGCCTTATCAAAAAAATCATTTCCCGCGTCTTTAACCCTGGGAAAAACGGCGGTAACGCTCAAAATAGTGAGGGCTGCGATGGTTAAGAGTAAAATAAAATACTCTAAGGATACCTGCGCCGCCTCTGTTTCTAAAAACTTTTTTAAGTTCATTAAAAACTCCTCAAAATAAAAATACCGAATTGCCTTTCTTTTTTAAGGATTTCGGCAGCCCGGTTATCTTTGTTACCAAGTAACGCAAATCGCTTATCGTCTTATTCGCGATACGCGAAATGCTCTAATGTTATACCAGAAGGACCCGTGGCTTTGCTCCGCAACTTCCGAGGAGCCTTTTCGATTCCTTGATATGACAACTAAAATATACCACAGATTTTGTCAACGTCAAGGGTAAATTTAGTGTTTTAAGAAAGCGTTTTCTTAATGAGCAGGCGGCTTATGGAGCGTTTACGCGAAGGAGAACCTCAACTTATGTCCATCAATGAGGCGGATATCCGCCTCATTAACTCTTTGGCAGGCGTATTGTAGATCCTTCTGATACAGAAAGCCCTCCGGAGGCTCAAATTTAACCTCAAAGCTATCAGATATTGAATTAATTGCGCCTCTGAGATGATAAAAACGTTCCTGGAGAACCAGAAAATCTAATTCCTGATAATCTATCGGAAAGAAATGCCTCTGGCAATAACTATTTAATATTAATCTCCAGAAACTCAAGACTTGCTCATAGGTTAGATTCTCTCCATTATTAGGTAAGATTGGACATTTATATTGGATTTTTGTCCTTGGAGAGCGGACAAAATGTCCAATTTCGTCCAAAAAATCTTGATAACCTGACTCTAAGATTGGCCAACGGCGTAAATAATGTCCAATTATCTCCTCACCGCTTTGCCTGCCTGATTCAATATTAGTAATAATGTCTAATTTTCTAGAATTATCTGTATTATTGATTGGTACTAGGCGAATAGATGGGCCAAAGTCTCTATTCTTATATTGCCAGGGCCAGAGTCCGATGATAAAATAGCGCTTTTCTTGGCGCTGTGCAAACTTGATGGTATCAATAAGCAGGTTATCAGCAGAGTACAGCTCAATGCCCTTTATTGCCTTGTGCGGCTTTTCAGCTTGAAAAGCATCTATAAAATCAAATAACGCTGGGGTAGGGATATCAAATCCAGGGGCTGCCTGCAGGATTAAGGGCTTTCGGCCTGAAAGAATACTCTCATTAAGATAAGTTCTATCTTTATACAGGCCAACGCTCAAACGCTCCGGGATACGCTCCGTGGTCCAGATGGTATGGCATCCGGCATCCAGAAAGAAGAAACGGTTATCCTCTAAGATAAATTTTTGGGCCAAGGCCTCAGTGGAACGGAAAACCAGCTCGCTAAATATCTGGGGAACAATCGCCTTAATATTCTCCGGATTGCGGGCATCTTTAACTTCGGGCATCCCCCCCAGGCAAAGCTCAGCCGCCCTAAGAAACCATATGCCGCACTCTTGTCTCTCTTGATCCCTGGCGGCTGGTAGAGGCGCCTCATTGTGATTACGAGAGGCTTCTTCTAAGAATGGGAGCATCCCAAGAGCAGGCTCTGGCCCAGCTTCGGTTACTTCTGGCTTGTGTACAGTTGGCGGATGAATAAGGGGCGCTTTCGGGCGGCTACCGCGCCTTCCCACAACCTTATTTAAACCCTCTGACTTCAGTAAAGAACTAACGGTAGATTTAGAGATATTAGACTGAAAAGCTTCCTGGATAAGTCGGGCGAGCTTGCGGCATCCTAACTCCGGATGCTCCTTTGCATTTTGAAGAATAAACTCTTTTATCTCTGCTTTTAACTTATAGGGTTCCATTTTATGTCCAATTTACTCTCAAATTGGACAATTGTCAAGGAAAATCGGCGTTGTGGCAGGTCAAGCAGAAGAAGGGGAAATTCGAATATAATCTCCTATCTCTGTACCGGAAGTAAGGAGGGTGCCGGACGGGAATTCAATACAAAGCGAGGAATTGAAAAACATCCCGCTTGCGCGCCAAGCGGGCAGGGCGTAATAGGCCTTGATAATCTTATTCTGGCTGTCTACAAATGCGGCATCAATAGGAAAGCGCATAAAGAAAGTATGTATGGAATTGCAGGGATTAAGAATAAGGCCGGTGTTCGGCTCAAGCTGCCTTTTCCCTAATAATCCTTTCAGCCGCAGCCAAAAGGTATTGGCAATTTCAGCCCTTTCGGCTAAAACGGTATTTTTTGTGGTATTAATAATTTTGGCAGGGATTTTTTGCGGGGTGCGGGAGGAATTAATCTTTCTTCTTGAAAATTTCATCGGGAAGCGAAATGCCACGCACGCGGATATCCTCAATAAAAGAAGGAATATGCCCTGTGGCCTCAAACTCGCCAAGAACCTTTCCTTGCGCGTCTATGCCGGACTGCCTGAAGATAAAGATATCCTGCATCTGTACATGGACCCGGTCGCTCATTCCGGTGATTTCGCTAATCTGGGTGATTTTGCGCGAGCCATCCGGAAGGCGCGCGGTATGCACAATAATGTCAATCGCGGAAGCGATCATTTCCCGAATCGCCTCTACCGGAAGTTCAACCCCGGACATCAGAATCATTGAATCCAGGCGCGCCAGTACATCCTGGGTAGAGTTGGCGTGTATGGTGGTCATTGAACCGTCGTGGCCGGTATTCATTGCCTGGAGCATATCCAGGGTTTCCGCCCCGCGGCATTCTCCGATGATAATTCTATCCGGGCGCATCCTTAAGGTATTGCGAAACAGGTCGCGGATAGTCACTCCGCCCTTGCCTTCAATATTCGGAGGCCTTGCCTCAAGCCGCGCCCAATGCTCCTGGGAAAGCTTTAGTTCCGCCGCGTCTTCTATCGTGATGATGCGCTCTCCCTGCGGGATAAAGGATGAAAGGACGTTTAAAGCCGTAGTTTTGCCTGAACCGGTTCCCCCGGAGACCACAATATTTTTCCTGGACAACACGCAGGCGCGTATAAACTCCCCCATTGCCTCATTAACGCTATTGAACTTAAGCATAGTGTCAATAGTAAACCTTTCCCTGCTGAATTTACGGATAGTCAGCATCGGCCCGCTCAAAGAAAGAGGAGGAATAATGGCATTAACCCGCGAGCCGTCGGGCAGGCGGGCGTCAACCATAGGGCTGGATTCATCTATTCTGCGCCCCAGAGGAGAAACCACCCGCTCAATAATCTGGCGCAGCTGGGCGTTAGAGATGAAACGTTTTGGGGTAAGCTCAAGCTTTCCGTTTCTTTCAATATAAACCTGATCTTTATTGTTCACTAATATGTCGGTGATATCGGAATCATTAATCAAATCTTCCAAAGGCCCCAGCACCAATGCCTCATCAGCTATTTCCTTTACCAGCCTCTTCCTCACCTCAAGGCCCGATAAAAGCGCTCCCGCTTCTTCGGCCAGGGCGTTAGAGATTGCCTTTTCGGTCCTGCTTCTGAGATCCTTATACTTTGCCTGATCGGTAACGTTAACCTCTATCCGCTTCAGGTCCAGCTCTTCAATAATCCTTTTATGCACCCGGCGCTTTAGCTCAACCAGCTCATCAATCTTTTCTTCCTGGTCCGCGCTCACGGCATCCGCCAGATTATATCTCTGCCAGAAATCCTGGGACACCGCGGTTATTTGCTGTTTGCTTAAAGTTACCTTGTCTATCTCAACCCGCTCCAAAAACAAATCCTGCTTTTTCTCTACCAAATCGCTGCACAGCCGATTTATGGCCGCGGAGAACTGGCTTTTCGGGCTGTCCACTACCACCGGCAGGCGCCGGTTCACTGCCATACCCACCACTTTGCCTTCAGAGGGAATCCTGACAATGATTTCAGTGGGGAGATTAACCTTTACCTCCTGCCAGCTAAAAGATCCCTGGCTTTCAGAACGGTTTAAGACCAGCTTGACCATTTTTAAGGGGAAATTCAGGGATTGCAGAGTATCCAGCGCCCACTTGGTCTGATATATGGATAGGACATCGGGAGTAACCACCAGAAGAATCAGATTGGCATAGCTAAGCGCGGAGAGCAGGCTGTCGGTAAAACCCCTGCCCGCGTCAATAATCACATAATCGCAGGCCTCTTCCAGACGGGAAAACGTCTCTTCGGCAATGGCGGGGTCAATGCGTGATGCCTGGCCGGCCTTGCGGCACCCGGCAAGAAACCTTACGCCCGAGGAATGAGCGGCAAGGAAATCATCTATCTTCCAATCCTTTGCGCCCTTAAGCTGCGCCTGAATATCCGCTATGGATTTAAATGACGCGATATCCAGCATACCGGCCATATCCAGCGGGGCCTGCAAGTCAAAATCCACCAGGCAGACTTGGGAAGAAAAGCCGGTCTGCAGGCGCACCGCGAGGTTGGCGCTGACTAAAGTCTTCCCCACTCCGCCTTTAGTGCTGAATAAAACAATGAATTTCGCCTTCGGCATTTTAATGTTCTATTTAATTATAAGTTATAGGTATGTCAATGGAAACTTCGCCTGTGTTAGTAAATCTGGCAAAAGGCGGGAACGGAGCAAGCCTCTTAATGGCATTTAACGCTGACGTATCCAGGAGTTCGCTTCCCGATGAGCCGACTACCTGAGCATCTTTAAGCTGTCCGTCGGACAAAATGCGCAGGCGCAGCTTCACCGTGCCCTTTTGGCCAATCGATTTACCCGCGAAATCCGGCGCGCGCAAAGATGAGCCAACCAGGCTCCTGATATCCTGAGCGTAAAAATCTAACTCGCCGTCGGCAAGCGCCGCCTGCCTGTCCAGGGCGCGGGAAATACTCCTGCGAGATGAGCCGTCTGAAAATAACCTGTCTTTGGACATCGCTTTTCTCTGCAAGGTTAAAGGGCGCGGAACAATCCGGGGAGTAAGCAGAATCACCAGCTCAATATTGCCTTTTTCTCCCTTGCCGCCGCCTATTTTTGTATCCTTTCTCCTAAAAAGCATGCCCAGAATAGGGATGTCTCCCAGGAAAGCGGTTCTACTCTTTGAGGTTTCTTCTTTTTCCCTGACCAGGCCGCCGATACTCAGGGTCTGGCCGTTCTCCATAAACAGCTCTGTAGAGGCATTGCGCTTACTTAAGGGATAGGCCTTGGCGGACGGCGAATTCTCAGATCCGAGGATCTCCGGAGCCAGCGGCTCGCTTACCTCAATATTAAGGGAAACTTTAATGCGCTGGGACCCGGTTACAACAGGCTTTATCTTTAGTTTTATGCCATATTCTTTATAAGAAACTGAGGTGCCGGAGGCGCCGGAAGACCCGGCAATTTGCGTAGTGAGGATAGGCTTTTCCCCTCCCACCAATAATTCCGCCTCCTTGCCGCTCTGACAGGCAAGCCGGGGACTGGAAAGCACCCGCGCCTTTCCTTCCTCAACCAGCGCGTCTAATTTGGCGCTGAAGCTATTACGCGTCCAGTCAAAGATATGAAAAATCGCGTCCATGCTCTCGCTAAAGGCCGAAGAAAACATATTGGGCGGCTCAGTCAGGCTTAGGGAGGTAGGCATAGTAAAACCCAGGGTTTTGGCGGCATCCCTGCTCATCTCCAAAACCTCTACCGCGATATCCAGGGTGGTATCTTCTTCTTTTATCTGAATAAGGTCAAGAATACTGTCTTTTAATCCTCCCAGCGCGCTTAAAATCTGCTCTTTTTCATCAAGACCGCTTACCTCTCCGGAGAGAACAATTTTGCTTTCTGACTCGTTGATTTTTGCCGAGACTCCCGGCAGACGCAATTCCCGGATAATACTGTCCGCGCGCTGTTTAAGCAAAGAAAGATCCTCGCTAAAAACCCTAAGCAGGTAAGCGCGCTGACCGGAATCATCCCAGATGAAAAGAGTGGTTACGCCCGCGGACTTTGGCTCTAAAACCACCTCGTCCACCGCCACTAAAGCCACATCCACAATATCGGGTTTGGCCACTGCCACACGTTTCGGATTTGTGGCGGGTATAGAGCTTGATTGGCCCGCGAACAGCCTCATCTCTTCAAAAGCCGTTGAATCCTCCTGCGCAAAGGTAAGATACGGAAGAATATTTTGCCACAAGAAAACAGCCAGTAACACCGCAGCATGCGCGGGCCTATTATTCTTTATCATTTCTTCTGGATAAGCGGCATTGTATCTTTCTTAAAACCGCGAATTACTTCCACTGTCGGCTCTTCTTTTACTGCCGGTTTGGAAAAATCAACATCCGGATAAAGATGCTTCAAGAGCGTTTCCCAGCTTGCCGGCTGGACTGTCTGGATTGTCTTGGCGTCTCCCGGAGAGCGCAGGACTAAACGAATCTTTCCCTGCTCCTGGACAAAGGTCAGAAGGTTCGCCTCTTCCGGAGTAAGGGCCATGGTAATGAGCGGCGCGGACTCTTTTGCCGGAGCTCCAGCATCTTCTCTTCGTTTGCGGGCCACAACCTCCCCGCCAATTTGAGAACCCACTGCCAACACCGGGACATTCTGGAACAAAGGCACTGTTGCCGGCTGAGCGGATTGTTTGCCATCCACAATAACAGGAAGGGCAATAAGGGTAATCACATCCACATAATCCCCGGGCTTAATCATTCCCACAAGAGAAGCGATATTGTCCACAGGGATAGCGATAGCCCGCTTGCCAATGGGGGTCTTCATTGCCAGGGTAGTCTCCTGAGTGGTGGGCCAGCTGAGCATCGTGTTCATAATGAGGGAATCTTTTTTGATAGGCTGGGTAGAAACGCGATCCACTACCCGTAAAAGCGACGTAGCCGCCTCAGGAGGCACCTTGTCTTTGGGCATGGATTGCGCGTACACCATATCTTCGGTAATAAGTTTATTCTCCGGGATATTCGCCTTGGCGACCACCACATCAATAGAGTTAGCCTGTAGCTGCGCGAACCGCTTCTCGGCGAGCTCAATGGACTTTTTCTGCTCCTGGCCCATCCAGCTTACCACCGCGAAAGTGGTAATCAGGGCCAAGGCAAAAGAAATCAATAAACCCCTTTTTTCAACTAACCAGGGCGGTATTGGTGGCATCTTTATTTTACCGCGCTCTCAATAACCTCAATCTTGGCCTTAGCTGATAAAGTGCTGATTAATTCCTCCACCTTTTTCTGCTGTTTTAAGAACTTGAGGCCGTTCTTAATATCATCCCAGAGGTCGGACAAAGTCTTTACCTTGCCCTCGCGCTTCGCTTCCAGTTTTAGAATGTAATACCCCTCCGGACCCTTGAAATAATTACTGGTCTTGCCCACATCAAGGGAAAAAGAAAAAGCCACTTCATCAAACTGAGGAGACTTTAGCCCTTTCTTGATATAACCCAAGTCCCCGCCGTCATTTTTTGAAGGAGCTATTGAACGGCTTTGGGCCAATGCGGCAAAATCCGCGCCCCGCAGCAGCTCAATCAGGATATCCTTGGCCTCGCTTTCCCCGGCTACTACTATTTCCCGAATGCTCCGCTCCTCCGGCTCCTTAAGTTGCTCTCTATACTGATTATAATAGTCCTCTATCTCGGATGAGGTTACCTCAATACTTTCCGTTTCTACTTTGATTAATTCCGCCACCAAGAGGTTCTGCTTAAAATTATTTAATGCCTTTTGCAATTCCTCTTTACGGGCCAAACCCCTATCTTCGGCGGCCTGGGCGAGCAGCGCGCGGCGCACCATTTCATTCTTCAGATACTCAATCTTTTTATCCCGGGTGTCAATTTTTTGGTCAGGCTTATCAGCCGGAACGTATTTGTTGAACCCTTCCACTTCCTCATTCAACTCCTCAAGGGTAATGGGCTGATTATTCACCTTGGCAATGAGCGTGCCTTTAACCTCTGTTGCCGCCGGCGTAACCGCAGCAGTGGTGTCCTTTGCCGGCTTTTTGGAAAACAATTTTTCACAGCCCGCCAAAATAACAACTGCCATTAAAAGATATAAAGCCCTCTTTACATTTTGAGCCATTTTCCTCCCCCTTTCGTTATGCGCGTTTTAAAATCGCTCTTTTCTTAAGAATTGCCACATCTCAAGCAGTAAATCCGCCATTAAACCCATAAGATGCATGAAAAAAAAGATGCTGGCGCAAATCGCAAGCCAAACAAACCCCACGCCTACGCTTACACTCTTATCTAAGCGCGCGAATATGGCGATTGCCTGAATTATTCCGAATAAAAAAAATGTCCAAGCCGAAATTTTCACCAGCGTGGAGCTCATTTTTAACAACCCGTATTTTTTATCCGCCATATCTTTTTAAAAATAACATACCTTTCCCTAAAATGCAAGAACTTTTTAGTAATTTAGTATTTTTAGATGCAGAGAAGTAGCGCTAACGGGATTTGAACCCGTGTCTCCACCGTGAGAGGGTGATGTCCTGGGCCGGGCTAGACGATAGCGCCATATTCGCAATCAAAGATAATGCGCGCTACAATTGTAATATAAAATAAATCCGCGGTCAATAATTTTATTGACATTAATTCTTTGCCTCTATAGAATACTAATCAATATGAGAGAATGCCCGTCACGATGAGCTTAAAAGTTGCGATTGGGAAAAGCCGGAAAGGAGATATCGCGGAGGCGGCACACTCCTGCATGGCGCAGATAGATATTGCTGAGGTAACCCTTGCTCTTCTCTTCAGCACGCCTGCTTTTGCCACGCAAAGCCTGCCGAAAAATATCCTCTCCGCGCTCGGAGCCGAAGTGCCGCTCATCGGCTGTTCGGCGATGGGGCTGATTACCCCCGAGGGAACGCAGAATGAAGGCCTGATATTGGTGCTTACGGCATCCCCTTCGCTTAAGGCGTCCTGCGGCGAAGTCAGCCTTGATAATCCTAAAGACGCTTTCTTGTCCGGACAGGAATTAGGCTCGCATCTCATTTCCGGAGTAACCGGCTATCGCCGGGATATCTGCCTTTTGCTAAGCGACGGCCTCTCGGAAAAAACCTCCGGAGTTATTCAAGGGCTGCAGAATGTCCTGGGCAGAAGCTTTCCCTTTATCGGCGCCGGCGCAAGCGATAACTTCGCCTTTAAACAGACCGCTCAATTTTATAACGGAACACTCTTGCGCAAAAGCGCGGTGGCGGCATTACTTAGCGGAAAACTCAGCTACGCCTTAGGCATACGCCACGGCTGGAAACCGCTGGGCAAAATTCATACTATCACCCGGAGCTACGCGAATGTGATTCAAAGCATAGACGGCAAGCGCGCCGGACTGCTCTACGAAGATTATTTCGCTAAGAGCCTTCCGGAATTAAAAAAAGAAATTCTGCGCGTAAATATCTTATATCCTCTGGGCATCTCCCTGGAGGGAGAAAATGAATACCTTCTGCGTAATATCATCTCGCTTAACGACGACGGCTCTATCATCACCCAAGGCGATGTGCCGCAGGGAAGTTCCATACGGATTATGATCGGGACAAAAGAATCCGCGCTTTCCGCGGCGCGCCAGGCGGCGGAACAAGTCAAGGCTTCCCTGCGCGATAAAGAGCCGAGCCTCGCGATTGTGATGAGCTCCGCCTCAAGGGCCAGGCTTTTAGGAAGGGATATTGACGAAGAGTTTAAGGTAATCAGGGAAACCCTGGGAAAGGATGTGCCGCTGGCAGGCTTCTACAGCTACGGGGAATACGCGCCCCTTGGTTCAACGGCTTACTACGGCCAGACCTATCTGCATAACCAGACCATCGCCATTTTAGGAATAGGAGAATAGATGCTTTTCCCGCTCTTAAGCCAGGAGGCAATGAACATCCTTGGCGCCGCTCTCTCCCTGGTAATTATTACTCTGGGGATAACCTCAATATTAAAAATCAGGCAGATTCAGCGGCTGAATAAAACTATTGCCTACCTCAAGAAATCGCTTGATGAGCTCGACGAGCAGGCAAAGCTGATAGTCAGGACCGACCTGGAACTCAACAAAACCCAGGAAGAGCTGGATAAGAAAATTAACGGGCTTTACGCCCTGCAAAGAATATCCCAGGATGTAGGCAAAACCCTGGATCAAAACGACATATTCCAGCGCATCAGCCAGGAGCATATCCGGCAAATCGGCTTTCAGAAGACGCTGGTCTTCACCAAGAACCAGCAGGGAAAACTGCATATACGCCACCAGGTAGGGTTTGACGAAGAACAAATCCAGCATATTGAAAATAAATTTACCTGGCCCGGCCTCTACGATATGCTCAAAGAAAAAAGTATAACCCTATCCTCAGCATCTCCGAGCCAGGAGATGCGCCAGGTTATTCAATCCATCGCCGCGGCCACTAATCTTGATTCCTTTATTATCGCGCCCCTCTCTAAGAAAGAAGGATTATTCGGTTTTATTCTTCTGGCGCATGCCTCCGGAGAGACGGCCCTTACCGTTACCGAGGGCGACGAAGAGCTGGTGGCAATATTGGCTTCACAGATAAGCCAGGCGCTGGAAAATGCCGAGCTTTTTGAAGCGGTTTATTCCCAGCATCAGGAACTGGAGAGAAAAGTGGAGGAAAGGACCAAAGAGCTCAGCGGCGCGCTTAATGAAATCAAGCTCGTAAATCAGAGAAAAACGGATTTTGTCTCGGCGGTATCTCACGAATTACGTACCCCTCTTACCTCCATAAAAGGATATGCCTCAATACTGCTTACCGGAAAATTGGGAATTGTTCCGGAAGAGGTAAAGCAGCGGCTGGAAAAAATAAATATCCATAGCAATGAGCTCACTCATATGGTCAACAACCTCCTGGATATTGCCCGCATTGAGTCCGGTAAAATTGCCCTTAAGCTTGAACCTCTGGATATTCTTTCCGCGGCGGCCTATGCCCTGGATTTATTGTCTCCTCAGATTAAGGAAAAATCTATCCAGGCGCGCATAGATATACCGCAGGGATTATCGCCGGCGCTTGGAGACCAATCTCAAATTTCGCGGGTATTCATCAATCTTATCGGCAATGCTATCAAATTCGTCCCTGCCGAGGGCGGCAGTATCGGTATCAGCGCCTTTGAGTCCGGGCAGGTAATTCAAGTCAATGTGGCCGATAACGGCATCGGGATGAGCCAGAACGATACCGAGCATATCTTTGATGAATTCTACAGAGCGGATAACGCCATAAATCAAAAGGTTAAAGGAACGGGGCTGGGCTTAACCCTGGTTAAAAATATCATCCAGGCGCATCAGGGCAAAATTTGGGTTGAGTCTAAGCTCAACCAGGGCTCTGCCTTCAGCTTTACCCTGCCTCGCTGTAAAACGTAATTAAGGACGGAGCTCTCTATGAAAAAACCGCGTATACTTATTGTTGACGATGAACCGGATATTCGGGATATACTGAAAATCACCCTCTCCGAAGAGGATTATGAAGTGGTAGAGGCAGGCGACGGGCAAGAGGGGCTTAAAAAAGTGCAAAGCGAAAACCCCGACCTGGTCATTCTGGATTATAAGATGCCGCTTCTTGACGGCCGTGAGGTTTGCAAAAGATTAAAAAAAGATATTCTCCTGCGCCATCTCCCTGTGATTATGCTTACCGGAAAAGGCGACCTGATGGATAAGGTGGAAGGAATTGAGGCCGGCGCCGACGATTATATCGTCAAGCCCTTTGAACCGCAGGAGCTCCTGGCGCGTATAAAGATGATTATCCGCAGGACCGAGCGCGACCTGGAGGCAAATCCTCTTACGCGCCTGCCCGGAAACATCTCCATAATCAACGAGCTAAAAAAACGCATTGAGAACAAAACTCCTCTTGCCGTGGGATACGCCGACTTAGACAAGTTTAAATCCTACAATGACAAATACGGCTTTGAACACGGCGATGAGGTCATCAGGGAAACCGCCAGGACCATTATTCAGGCGGTAGCCGAAAGCGGCACGCCCGATGATTTCGTCGGCCACATCGGCGGAGACGACTTTGTGTTTATGACTACGCCGCAATTAGCCGACAAGGTCTCCCAAAAAATCATTGGGGAGTTTGAGAAGAAGGTTCACGGATTCTATAAGCCGGAAGACGCCAATAACGGTTACATTATCGCCCATGACCGCAAGGGCCAGCTCCAACAAATCCCCCTTCTCTCCATATCCATCGGCCTGGTGACAAACGAAACCCGCTCCATCACCCATGTAGCCCAGGTAAGTGAAATCGGCGCCGAGCTCAAAGAAGCCGCCAAACGCTTAGAGCGCTCAAACTACATTAAGGATAAAAGAAAAGAGGCGTAGCTTCTCCTGCCGGCGAATTCTTGTGCCAAAAAACAGGCCCAGGGCTAATCAACCCTGGGCCAAATTTTTGGTGCGCGGGGGGGGAGTTGAACCCCCACACCTTTCGGCATTAGCCCCTCATGCTAACGTGTCTGCCATTCCACCACCCGCGCGCGGATGCTATCCATACATATATATTGGGAGCTTAAGATTATCACAACGCTAAGTTATTTTCAAGTCTTTTTTATCCACGCACTTCAAATATGCTTGACGGATTTAAGGTTTGTGTTATAATTGCTTGACTATAAAGCGCCATATTGGAAATTCACTATCATGATTTCTATTATAGGGAGGAATGTGTGAAGAAAAATCTTACTACGCCGACAAAAATAAAAGCCAAGCGCCTGCAGGGATTCCGTCGGAGAATGAAGACGGCGGACGGAAGGGACGTCATCAGGCGCAGGCGGCTTAAAGGAAGAAAACGGTTAACACTCTAAAAGAAGGTAATGTTTACACAGTTAGTCAGGTTTTATCAGAAGCATATCTCAATACTGCTTGCTCCTTCTTGCCGGTTTCACCCTTCCTGCTCACATTATTTTCAGGGCGCAATCGCAAAATACGGCATACTGCGCGGCGGTTTTAAGGGATTCTTTAGGATTATCCGATGCAATCCCTTCTGCCATGGCGGTTATGATCCGGTATAAACTATAAGGTATTTTAAATTATGAAAAATAGAACATTATTGGCTGTAACATTATCTTTCTTAGTACTGATATCCTGGCAGGCCTTCGTTGGTAAGCCATATCATATTGATGATAAAGGTGTTATGGCGAGTAGGCCGCAGCAGGAGATTAAGGCTAAAGATCAGGAAATGCCTCTGGCTACTCCTTCCGCCTCTACCCCCTCCCCCTCTATTCAGCAAGATTATACACCCTTAGGAGAGCTGGAAACGGATAAACTAAAAGTTGAGTTTGTTAACCCTGGGGCAAGAATACAGAAGATATTCTTAAAAGATTATAATTTAGATTCCTATATAACAGAGGCATTATTCTTAAAGCTATTCTCCGACAAACCATATACTTTGCAAAAGTCTGCGGATAAGCTAATATTCAACTATCAAGAAAATGGACATTCAATTATCAAGACCATTAATTTCCGTAACAACAGTTATTACATAGAGTTAGAAGTAGTCTATGAAAATATAACTCCAGATAATTGGACATTAAATGACAGATTAATTATAGGTCAAATTTCTTCTAAAATTAAGCCAGAAATTGGACAATTATTTGATGTGGCATTTCTCAATCAAGAAACCAAACACAAGAGTCCTCTATCTGTAAAAGGAAAATATGTCCATTTTCAGCCAATATCCGGCCTGGGCCTTCGCGACCGTTATTCCTGCCTAATCATTGGCACTGAAGATCTTCCCAGCGCCAAAGCCGTCATAGAGAAAAATAACGCATTAGCGGAAGCTGGTTTTGACCTAGACAATATAGTGGTAGCCCCTAGTAGCCAGGTTAGCTATAAATCTAACATCTATATAGGGCCCCAAGACGCTCGCTATCTTAAGGAGGAACCAACAGGATTTGAGGACATTATTCATTATGGAAGCTTTGATTTCATTTCTGTCATTCTACTCTCAGTTCTGCGCTTTTTTTATAATGTGTCCCACAATTGGGGGCTGGCCTTAATTTTACTAACCTCTTTTGTTTTCTTTGCTCTCTATCCTCTGACGTTAAAACAGATGCGCTCAATGAAGCATATGCAGGAATTACAGCCGCAAATCGAGCTTCTGCGTAAGGCCCACAAGGATAATCCGCAAAGATTAAATAAAGAGATTATGGAGCTTTACCGCAGGAATAAGGCCAATCCGCTTGGCGGCTGCCTGCCGATTATCCTACAAATCCCTATTTTCTTTGGCTTGTATCAGGCGCTCTCCCGTTCCATTGTTTTAAAAGGAGCGCGATTCTTGTGGATTAAGGACTTGGCTGAACCGGATAGGCTTTTTATGCTCGAAAACCCATTGCCGTTTATCGGCAAGGAAGTCAATCTTCTGCCTATTCTAATGACAATCGCTACATTTTTCCAGCAAAAGCTCTCCTCAAAAACCACTACAGCCACTTCAGCAAGCGCGGAACAGCAAAAGATGATGGCGGTAATATTCCCGGTGATGATGCTTGCTCTATTTTACCACTTTCCCAGTGGTTTGGCTTTGTATTGGTTCTTAAGCACCCTGCTCAACGTTCTGTTACAATGGAAAACACTAAAATCAACCGCCACCAAAACGAACTAACCACAGTAGACGCAGAGGGAAAAACTGCCGAAGAAGCAATTGAAAAAGCATTACACATCCTCAAGGCCGGCAGGAAGGAAGTTAAGGTGCGCATTCTCGCTGAAGAACAGCGGGGACTTTTTGGCATGGAAGGAGCCAGGCCAGCCAAAGTAAGGGTCGCATTACATAAGAAGAAAAAACTTGACAAGCAGGGGTGATTTTAAGATAATATCCATTACCTAAGCTGATGATAGCAATTGTTCCCGGAAGAACAATTGCTATCCATATCATATAGAACAAGTTATGATAGGATAAACATAAATGGCACGAATAATTGCCCTTTGTAATCAAAAGGGCGGCACGGGGAAAACCACTACAGCTATCAACCTCAGCATTGCTGTGGCTATGACCGGTAAGAAAGTATTACTTATTGATATTGACCCTCAGGCAAATTCTACCAGCGGGATAGGCGTAGATAAGAATAAAGTTACCTTGAGCACTTACGATATTTTAATGGAAGAGGCGCCCCTGGACGAAGTTTTAATGTCCAATGTGGAAGGAAAAATATCTCTTTTACCCTCAAATGCCCATTTAGCCGGAGCAGAAATAGAATTAGTATCCGTCTTGGGCAGGGAACACCGCCTAAAGAAGGCCCTAGAGAGCAAGAAGTCGGAGTTTGATTTTATCTTTATTGACTGTCCGCCGTCCTTGGGATTATTAACTATCAACGCGCTGGCTGTGGCTGACTCTATAATCATCCCGGTACAATGCGAATATTACGCCCTTGAGGGCCTGACCCAGCTTTTGCATACCATAAGCCTGATACAGAATAACCTTAATCATAATCTCAAAATAGAGGGGGTATTGTTGACTATGGCGGATTACCGCACTAATCTCACCCAAGAAGTTATCTCTGAGGTGCGTGCCCATTTTAAGGAAAAGGCATATCAGGCTGTGATTCCGCGCAATATCCGCCTTAGCGAATCTCCGAGTTTTGGCAAATCCATTTTTCTTTATGATAAGGATTCTATAGGCGCAAAGAAATATCTGGAGCTGGCTAGCGAGATCTTAGGAGTTCATACTACACAACCTATTGTAGATGATATGGTTATGACAAATGAGCCTGAGCAGAATGTCCAAATTAACCGCCCGCAGGACAATCTTTTAACCCCCCAACAGCCAGAAAAGGAGGGGATTACCTAAAATGGAAAGAAGAGGATTAGGTAGAGGTTTAGGCGCTTTGATCCCGGAAAAGGAGCATACCGGCCAAAAAGAGAAGATTGTCTATATTGCTGTTGATGATATTCATCCCAACCCCTATCAGCCTAGGGAGAGCTTCAATGCCGAGAGCTTGGAAGATTTGATTGCCTCTATCAAGGAGAAGGGAATCATACAGCCGGTCTTAGTCAGAAGCGGCACATCTGGCTATGAGCTTATTGCGGGAGAGCGCAGGTTTCGTGCGGCTAAGTCATTGAGTATGAAAGAAATACCAGCAATTGTCAAGGAAGTGCAAGATGAAGAGTCTCTGGAGATTGCCTTAATAGAGAACATCCAGCGCCAAAACTTGAACCCAATTGAAGAAGCGCATGCCTTTAAGCACCTGATGGACAATTTTGACTGTACCCAAGAGAAAATTGCCCAGACTATAGGCAAGTCCAGGGTCTCTGTGGCCAATACCCTGCGCCTGCTTAAATTGCCCCAGGAAATTCAAGAAATGCTGCGGAAAAGCCTGCTTACCTTTGCCCATGGCAAGGTGCTGCTCGAGCTTCAGGACAGCCAGAGGCAATTGGCTCTGGCGCGGCGCGTTATTCACAACGGATTGTCAGTAAAGGAGTTAGATGATCTAATATTACCGCATCAAAAGACAAGAAAACCAAAAAGCGAGGCGCATAAAACGAGCAGTCAAATTAAGGCTATTGAAGAAGAGTTACAGCAGGCCTTAGGCAGCAAGGTGCGCATAGTCAGCGGACACAAGCGCGGTGTGATTCACATTGAGTTTTATTCTCAGGAAGACTTAGAAAGGATTTATCAGGTGATAAAAAGATGAATAACCAGGCGACTTTAGTCTTGATTAAGCCGGATGGCTTAAAAAAATCTTTAACCGGAAATATCCTCACCCGCTTATCTGAGACAAAACTAGAGATCGTGGCGGCCAAGATGGTGCGGGTTACCGACGAACTGGCAAGGGAGCATTACGCTCATCTCAAAGACCAGCCATTTTTTGAAGAGTTAATCAACTATATAAAGGGAGATTTGCACGACCGAAAAAAGGCCATGGCAATGGTGTATTGGGGAGAAGGGGCAATAGGCAAGGTACGCCAGCTGGCCGGAGCCACAAACCCCGAAGAGGCTGACCCTGTGTCTATCCGGGGAGCCTACGGCAGAATCACCACTAAAGGGCTTTATGAGAATGTGATTCATTGCTCCAGCAATGAATCTGAGGCCAGGCGTGAAATTCAGCTCTGGTTTGCGCCTGAAGAGATCATCGTTGAGCTTTATCCCACAAAGGAAGCGGTAGAGAAGGAAGTAAGGCGGACGGTCTGGGCAAAATGAATCGGCCGCGAGAGGAAGGGAAATTGTTATGCTTATAGGGATGACCGGCTTTGCCCAGGCAAGCTCGCGCTTTAAGGACATTGAACTCAACGCGGAAATCCGCAGCCTCAATCACCGTTACGTGGAATGCCTGATACATTCTCCCGACGGATTTGGCGTTATTGACGAGGCGATCAAAGAACAGGTCAAAAATAAGATCCGCCGGGGAAGGGTCAGCGTGTCATTGTCAATAGCCAGCCTCAAGCCTAAGGTACTGGTGGATTATGCCCTGGCAGACAGCTATGTGCGCTCCCTAAAACAACTTAATCAAAAGCTGAAATTAGAGAATAACCTGTCCTTAAGCCAGATTATACATTTGGAGGGGATTTTAAGGTTAGAAAAGATTCACCTGAGCGGCGAATTTATTCAGGCATTGAAGGCGCTTACCGCCAGGGCCCTGGAAAAATTAATACACATCCGCCGCAAAGAGGGCGAGGCCCTCTCCCGGGACATAGCCGCAAGAGCAGGCGCTATAAAAAGAGAGATTGATAAAATTAATCTCTCTACCCAGGCCCTGCGCAAAGAAAAGAAGTCCGTTTTATCCA
>SCPY01000118.1 GCA_004299495.1 bacterium
ATCGCGCCTACAACAATGCCTCTATTACCGCCTAATATCCTGCTGACTATCCTGTAAAGAAAGTATCCCCCCAGCGCGCCGATAAAAGCCATATTCAGGATATTTGCCCCCAAGGCGGTTATGCCCCCATCCTGAAAGATAAAACATTGCACCGTGAGGATGCACGTCAAAACAATCGCCCCGGCGTAGGGCCCTAACAGAACGCTTGCCAGCACCCCTCCAAGCAAATGCCCTGAAGTCCCGCCGATTACCGGAAAATTAAGCATCTGGGCCGCGAAAACAAAAGCGGACATCACCCCCATCAAGGGAATCATCCTGTCTTTCAGGGTTTTCGCGGTTTTCTTCAGGCAAAAACTCACCCCGGCCAAAGCGACTCCCCAGGTTACCAAAGAAATCCGCGGGCTCAAGAATCCGTCAGGAATATGCATCTTATTACTTATGCTCCTCGGTCTCAATATTAATGTAATCCTTAAAACTAATATTTTCTCCCATCTCTTCCTTGACCACGCGGATTCTATCCGGGGCATAAGGATGCGTCTTTCCGTATGAAAAGGGGCGAAGCGGCTTTTTACGGTTTATCTCCTGTAGTTTCTCTAAGAAGGTAATCATCGCGCGCGGGTCATACCCTGCCGCTTTCGCGTAACGGGCGCCTAATCTATCCGCCATCAGCTCATCTTCACGAGAATACCCCATCATCAACCCGTAAAAGGCCGCGTCCAGCCCTTGACTTAATCCCGGAGCATCGGGAATTTGTGAGGCAATCACCCTAAGCAGCATATAGCCCATTGAACCTTGTAGCTTTTTCAGGGAATGCTTGGCGACTATGTGTCCGACTTCGTGCGCTAAGACTCCCGCCAGCTCGTCATCCGTAGGGTTGGCCTGGGTAAATAATCCTTTGAAACAATAAATATATCCTCCCGGCAAAGCCATAGCATTCACTTCTTCATCAACATCCTTCTTATCCTTTTCCTCCCGCGCCTCTATGACATTGAAATGATAAAGAAGCTCTTTACGGCCGCTCACCGCGGCGATTTTCTCTCCAATGGCTTTCACCCTTTCCTGAAAAGCGGGGTTAGCGCTGATTTTATATGTCTTTTCTATCTGCCTTGCCACGGATTCGCCTATTTTTATCTCCTTATTCACATCATAGTAAATCCACTCTTCGCTTTTGGTAGCAACATTATATTCGGTAACGCATCCCGTCAATGCGCAGCTAAGAGCTAAGAGCAAAGAATAAAGAATAAAATAATCCTTCCTAAAAAACATCTACCCCTGCCTTATTTAAGAGGCGGGCTAATTTTGCCAGCGGCAGGCCTACCACATTATAGAAACAGCCCTCAATGCGGTCAATAAATACGCTGCCCAGGCCCTGGATGTCAAAACTTCCCGACTTATCCAGCGGAGAAACCCGCTTAAAATAATTCCTGATCTGCCGATCAGTTAAATGATACATATAGATTTTAGTCTTCTCGTAATCCACAAAGGCCTTGGCGTTATCTATATCCACAACCGCGATACCCGTATATACCCATTGCGGTTTTTTTGAAAGCAGCTTCAGGGTCTCAATCGCGTCTTTCATGTTTTTTGGCTTTCCGATTATCTTGTTTCCTGCCCACACCACCGTGTCCGCTCCGACTACTACTCCACCTTTAAGCCTGCCTGCCACATCTTGAGCTTTGCTTAAGGCATTCTTTACCACCAAATCCGCGCAGGTTCCGCTAAGCTTAGAGATTTCCTTAACGTTGGATTCAGCAACCTTAAATTTCAAGCCGATTTGCCTGAGCAATTCCTGCCTTGCCTTAGATTGCGAAGCCAAAATAATTGTTCTCATTATTAAATTTATTGCGCGGGTCCTGCCAAGGCTCACTTTTCGCAGCACCGCTCGTCAAACCCCGGCGTGGTTTGACTTCGCTTCGCGTTCGGCCTCGCTCGTCCCTCGCCTTCGGCTCGGGACACCCTGCCCGCTCGGCCTGCACAGATGCTGCTCAAAATGAGCCTTGTCACCCGCGCTAACTCGAAGCTGCCTAAGCTAAAACTAACATTCACTACGAGAAAACCATCAGCTTCATTCAGCTGCTGATTCTCCTGCCAGATATCCCGTGGAAAACGCCTGCTGTAGATTATACCCGCCGCTTGGCGCCGAGGCGTCAATTATCTCGCCGCAAAAATACAGCCCCGGAACAATCCTTGATTCCATTGTCCTGGGGTTTATCTCTTTTATAGAAACCCCACCGCAGGTAACCATTGCCTCTTCAATAGGAAGAGAGCCGACAATATGTAAAGAAAAAAGCTTGAGCAAATCTATAATCTTACGCCTTTCTGCCTGGGTGATTTGGTTTGCCTGCTTAGAGGAATCTATCGCGGCTAAATTTAAAAAAACTTTAATAAACCTAAGCGGAAGGATTTCTTTCATAATATTGCGCGCGTTTTTATTGCCTGCCAGCCTAAACTCGCGCACTAATCTATTCTCAAGCTGTTCCGGGCTTAGGCCCGGCTTAAGGTCAATATTCATCCGTATTTCCTTTCTCCCTTTTAGTAAATCAAGCGCCTCGGAACTTAAATCCAATACCAGGGGGCCTGAAACGCCAAAGTGCGTAAAGAGCAATTCTCCCGTATTTGAAACTATTTTTTTCTTATCAGCCCTAAGGGTAAAACGGATATTCTTTAAGGTCAACCCTTGAAGTTCTTTTACCCAGGATTCCTTTGCCCTAAGCGGAACTAATCCCGGCATTAAAGCAGCAATAGAATGGCCTAATTTCTTTGCGATTACGAACCCATCCCCGGTTGAACCAGTAGCCCTGAAAGACATCCCTCCCGATGCTAAAATTACCTTTCGCGCCACTATCTCTTCTTTTGTATCTAAAAATAATCTAAATAGGCCATTGTCTTTCTTTATCTCTATTACCTGTTTATTGTAAAGGCAGGCCGTTTTATTTTCCTGCAGGTATATTTTCAATACCTCAACGATGGAAATTGCCTTATCGGTTACCGGAAAAACCCTTCCCTGCCTTTCAATCTTTAACTCCAATCCTTTTACCTTAAAGAAATCTATTAACTCCTGATTGAAAAATTTTGAAAAAGCAGTTCTTAGAAATTCTCCCTGCCTGCCGAATCTGACGATAAAGTCACTAAGTGGGGCGATGTTGGTTACATTGCATCTGCCCCTGCCGCTCAATAAGATTTTTTTACCGATAGCGTTATTTCTTTCAATTAAGGCAACAGCCTTATTATGCCTGCCGGCGCGGATAGCCGACATAGCGCCCGCGGGCCCCGCGCCCACAACCGCGATATCATATAAAGCCATTTAGGTCTTTATGCCGAAATCTTTTGGCGTGAATAAGGAAAGGAGTTTGCAATTCTTTTGCGCGAGGGCATCACCCGCGCCTTCCTGGCGGTCAATAATGCAGACAGCGGTATCTACCCGGAAACCTTCATTGCGCAGGATATCTATAGATTCTATAAATGACCCTCCGGAAGTCGCCACATCGTCAATGAGAATAAGCCGGGAGCCGGCCTTTAAGTGAGGGCCTTCAATCTGGCGTCTTGCCCCGTGGGCCTTGGGGGTTTTTCGGATAATAAATGTTTTGAGCGGCCTCTTCTTTATATAGCTGACCGCGGCAATAGCTCCGGCCATAGGGTCAGCCCCCAAGGTAGGCCCTCCTATAGCTTCAAATCTCTGGCCTTCTAACAGGTCCAGGACCAAACAGGCGGCTGTATACGCGCCTTTCGGGCTCAAGGTTACACAGCGTCCGTCAATGTAGAATGAGCTTGTTTTTCCCGAAGATAACACTACTTTCTTCTTGCGGAACGACTCCTTCTTAAGCAGCCGTAACAATTGATGCCTTATGTTGCGTGTAGATTTTTTCATATAATTATTTTACCCTTATATGCCGGCAATGTCAACAATTGACAGGAGTTTTTTTTATTGCTATACTTAAAACCTATGCCGGGAGGAATCATTCAGGCCTTTATAGATATTCTCTATCCCCCTTACTGCTTAATCTGCCATACGAGAATACGCGGCGCAAAGGCGCGGGAACCTCTCTGCGTAAAGTGCAGGGAGAAAATCAATACCCTTACCGCCCCCTTTTGCGTTAAATGCGGCAGAGGCGTCGCAGGCGCTTATACCCGGGAAGGCAAATGCGCCTTATGCCTTAAGCAGAATTTTAATTTTGACCGCGCCTGGGCCGGATACGCCTACGACGGGGTAATCAAAGAAATGCTCCATTATTTTAAATATAATCACAAGGTAAGCTTAGGCAGCGCTCTCGCGAGGCTGATGCTGGATTTTATCGGGGAATACCGCCTGCCTGTCGGCTCATGCGATTATATAGTCCCCATTCCCCTTTCCCCTGCCAGGCTCAGAGAAAGGGAATTCAATCAGGCATATGTCCTGGCAGCCGCCTTATCCAATCATCTAAAATTGAAACTGCTGGACAATAACCTTAAGCGCGTCCGTAATACGAAATCCCAGGCCGACCTTGACCGTATCGCGCGCTGGAAGAATATCCAGGGCGCGTTTAAGCTTAAGTCGCCAAACCTGGTTAAGGATAAAACCATCCTGCTGATTGATGATGTCCTGACTACCGGAGCGACCGCCTCAGAGGCTGCCGGGGCATTAAAGAATGCCGGAGCGGGAAGCGTTTACGTCTTAACCCTGGCAAACTAAGTTATGAAAATATTACGCAACTACTTCCTCAAGGAATTTATACTCCCCTTCCTGCTTTCGCTTGGGGTACTGATTTTTGTAATGCTTCTGGGCAACCTGATTAAGCTGGTGGAGCTGATTATCACCAAGGGCGTAAACCCCTTAAGCGTTTTTAAATTATTCGTTTTCCTCATTCCGTATCTTTTGACCTACATCATCCCCATTGCCGTGCTCAGCTCGGTAATGCTCTCCCTGGGCCGGCTTTCATCGGACAATGAAATCCTGGCTATCCGCGCGAGCGGAATAAATATCTTCCGGTTTATCTTTCCGCTTATGGTTATCGGGCTTACTTTAAGCCTATTCCTTATCATTCTTAACGACCGGGTTATCCCCAAGGCGCACTTCGCCACCCGTAAAACCCTCATTGATATCGGCATCAAAAATCCCACCGCGGCCATAGAGGCGGGAACATTCATTGATTCCTTCCAGAACTATGTATTATTTGTCTATTCCATTGAAAAGAACAAGCAGACCGGCGAGCGCAATATCTTAAACAATGTGCGCATTTATGAGCCTCAAGGCAAAGACAAGCCATCAAGAACAATTGTAGCCAGAAGAGGAGAATTTGTATCCCTCCCTGAGAAAAGGACGGTCAAGCTTAAATTAATAGACGGGACTTCCGACGAGCCGGACCCTAATAAACCGGGAGAGTTCTTTAAGCTCAACTTCAAGACCTACTATATGACCCTTAATCTCTCCGGACAGAACGAAAAGGGAGAGTTAGAAAAAAAACCCAAGGATATGACCATAAAGGAGCTCAAAGACCAAATAGAAAAACTTACCTCCCAAAGCATAGAAACCGCTCCCCTCTTAACCCAGCTCCACCAAAAGCTGGCGCTCGCGTTCTCAGCCCTGGTCTTTATTCTTGTCGCCAGCCCTCTGGCCATCATCACCCATCGCAGGGAAAAAACCTTAAATTTAGGCTTCGCCTTCCTGATTGTGGTGTTATATTACCTTCTCTTAATCGGCTTTGAATCGCTAAGCCTCCAGGGAAACCTGCCGCCGGCCTTAAGCGTCTGGATGCCCAATATCATATTTTCGGTATTGGGGGTTGTTCTGCTTGCGAAATTATGCGCATCTTAGATAGATATATCTTAAAACCGGTCCTGGGGACTTTCGCCGGATGCCTCTTTATCTTTATTTTCCTTTATGTTATCTCTGATGTCTTAGGCCGGCTGGATGAGATACTCAAAAGCCATGTCAGCCTTAAGTTTATCTGCCAGTATTACCTGACCTATTTCCCTATCATCTTCACCCAAACCTCTCCTATCGCGCTATTATTGGCAACGGTTTACACCTTCAGCAAGCTCAACCGAAACAGCGAACTTATCGCCCTGCGCGCTTCAGGATTAAGCCTCTGGCAGATAAGCTCTTCCATAGTTACCCTGGGGTTGGTTTTAAGCCTGGGCGTATTTTATGTAAGCGAGAAATTTGTCCCGATGGCGGCCGCTGAAGCGGAAACAATGAGAACGCGGATGGAGGGTAATGCCGGCGGCTCCTCGAAAAAAGAAGAAATCATCAACCATCTGGCCTTTTACGGGCTGGAGAACCGCCTCTTTTTTGTCAATTCTTTTGATACGAAAAATAATGTAATGAAGGGAATAACTATACTTGAGCATGACCAGGCGCAGAATCTAACCGCCAAAATCGTAGCAAACGAAGGCGTATATAAGAATAGGCTCTGGATTTTTTATGAGTATACCAAATTTCACTTTGGCCCTGACGGCCAGATTACCGAAGATACTGCCTACAGCCCGCAAGCGATTATGGACATCACCGAAACCCCCGAGGATTTCCTCCAGCAAAGAAGGCGCCCGGAGCTGATGACCATCACCCAGCTTGAGGATTATATCTGGCGGCTGGAAAAGTCCAGCGCCATCCCCGCGGCAAGAAGCTTATTAGTTGACCTTTATCAGAGATATGCCGCCTCCGCCACAAGCTTGATACTGGTCCTGATAGGCATTCCCTTTTCCTTTGTGATTCGTAAGCGTGCCAACCTTTTTAGCTCTTTCGGGATCTGCATCTGCGTCAGCTTTCTTTATTATGTCTCTACCGCGATAGCTATCGCGCTGGGAAAGGCGGAAGTTATTTTTCCGTTTTTATCCGCGTGGATTGTGCCGGCGGGATTTTCCTTCTTGGCGGTACGGGCAATCCAAAGAACCTCTTAACACCGTTAAGTTATATATATCCGCTTGACGCGGCTGCCGAGGCTGCAGGTAATCTCATAAGGAATAGTTCCGGCAAGGCGCGCCAGATACTCCGCGCTTAGCATCTCCCCCGCCTGTTTCCCTACCAAAACCGCCGCTTGCCCTATCTTTACCCTGCCTATTTTCGTAACATCCACCATCATCTGGTCCATGCAGATTCTTCCCGTAATCCGGGCGGGCCTTCCCGCGATAAGGCAATACGCCTTATTTGATAAGCTTCGCGGATAACCATCTCCGTAACCAACGGGAAGCGTGGCTATCTTCATCTCTTTCCTGGCGATATAAGTGTGGCCGTAACCGATTCCGCTCCCCTTGGAAACGGTCTTTAGAAAAGATATTCTGGCCTTTAAGCTTAAGAGCGGCTTCAATCTTAAGGACAACCCCTCTTTGGGATAGAGGCCATACACCATAAGGCCGGGCCTGACCATATTAAAATGGCTTTCCGGATAATTAATTACCCCTATGCTGTTTGAGGCATGGCAAATGGGTATACGCATGCCTTCTTCCCCTAATCTTTGCGTCAATGCGTTGAATAGCTTAATCTGACGCAGGGTGAAACGCGGATTATTGTCAGCGCAGGGAAAATGGGTGAACACACCTTCAATCTTAAGATTGCTTAATTTAAACAACTCCTTAATAAAACTATAGGCATCCTCATAGCGCACGCCGATCCTGCTCATTCCCGTATCCACCTTGATATGGCAGGAGGCAGTCAGGTTTCGCTTCCTGGCCTGCCGGTTCAATCTTTTGGCCAGCCCTCTGGTGCAAAGAGTCTGAGTCAGGCCGTAATCCAGTACCGGCTCAAGCTCATTCTCTAAAACAGTGTTGAGAATCAATATGGGGATGGCGATTCCAGCCTCGCGCAAAGCAATCCCCTCGTCAATGCGCGCCACCCCGAGATAATCCGCGCCCAATGCCTCAAGCCGTTTTGAGACAGGCAGAATTCCATGGCCGTAGGCGTCGCTCTTTACCGGAACAAGCACTTTTACCTTATCACCGACAAGGCGTTTTACGGCGCGGAAATTGTAGTCTAAATTCTTGAGATTTATCTGGGCCCAGGCAGGCGGATAAGCGGTATGCATAGGTAACCTATCGTGAAATCTGGCACTCCTTAGGGTACAAATAAAACGGGACAATCTTATCAGGATTATCAAGCTCCTTATTTCTTATTTTTTCCCGGGCTAAAGATACAAGCTCCCGCGGCCCGGGATACCAAAAAGATTCCTCCGTGAAAACAGCCGCGCCGCCTAATTTACCGACAATCTCATTGCGGTAAAGGCTGATTGCGTCTCCCGAAAAATACACCTTATCCTTCCTTCCGATTGCCTTAAGTAAATCTTCAGCGGAAACCAGCAAATACTTGCTGATACGCTTCAGGGATTCACCGCGGCGATAGAGCGCGGAATAGATAAGCTTCCTTTTTGCGTCTATAATCGGGCAGATATACGCGCCATCGCGTTTGGCCTGAGTAAGCGCTAAGACATCCAGGCTTATAATCCCGGCCACAGGCAAGGCTCGGGCAAACGCCAAACCCTTGATTGCGGCTATGCCTACGCGCAGGCCGGTAAAAGATCCGGGCCCTAAACCCACGGCAAAACAATCAATTTTATTAAGAGGAATTCCCGCTTTCTTTAATTGCCTGTCTATAATAGGCAGTATTAAGCGGGAGAGCCCCGGGCCTATTGGTTTATGAAACCGGGCTGTTATCTTATCATCCTTGGCTACTGCCAAAGAGAAATATTTCGTAGAAGTATCTATAGCCAGTAAATTCATCAGGCCCTCATCAAGGCATCGTATTCAGGAAATCTGTTTTTTAGGGTATCAGCCAAAGGGAGATTCTGGCGCAAGGTAAGCAGGGGATCTTTTGAGAGGAGCATTCGCGCCTCCTGCCTGGCAGTATTGAGGCACTCCAGATTCCCGAAAGGATTCACTCTCAACTCCGGAAGGCCATGCTGACGCACGCCAAAGAACTCGCCCGGCCCGCGTATTTCCAGGTCGCGGTCGGCGATCTTAAATCCGTCGCTTTCTTCTGCCATTGCCCTTAGCCTAAACGAGGCATCCTGGGTTTTGGAATCGCTGATCAGGATACAGTGCGACTCATATTCACCCCTGCCGATCCTGCCGCGCAGCTGATGCAGCTGCGACAGCCCAAACCTTTCCGCCTGCTCAATCACCATTACCGAGGCATTGATATCGCCAATGCC
>SCPY01000119.1 GCA_004299495.1 bacterium
GGGGGAGGGGGGAGTTTTTATTCACCCTCAGAAGATTGTGGGTTTGCTTGCCTTGCATTTGAATCAGGATAGAGGTATGTCCGGAGGCATTGTGAAGACCATCGCCGGAAGCACGATGGTTGACCATATCGCCGATTTCTTAAAGGTCAGGCTTTTTGAGGTTCCGGTAGGATTTAAATATATCTCTGATTTAATGGAGAAAGAGGATGTGGTGGCCGGAGGCGAAGAGGCAGGCGGCATGGGGGTTAAGGGTTATATCCCTGAGCGCGACGGGAGTATGGCTGGCCTGCTGCTTCTTGAGATGATGGCTTTTCGCGATAAGCCGATTTGCGCGATTGTGAGGGATATGGAAAAGCGCTTCGGCAGATATTATTATTTGCGCAGCGACCTGCGCCTTAAGAAGCGCGTAGAGCCCAAGAAAGAGTCGCTTCCGGGAAGTTTGTTAGGAAAAAAAGTAGTGGAGATAAAGGACTACGACGGGCTAAAGCTCATTTGCGAGGATGAGAGCTGGCTTATGTTCAGGGCCTCCGGTACGGAGCCGCTTATGCGCCTGTATAGCGAGGCTAAGGCTCTTCGCCGTTCCCGCGCTTTGCTTGAGCTGGGAGAGGAAATTATCCGCAAACTGCAATAATGCCTTTGTACCGCGTTTTGAGATTTATTAGTTTTCTCTTATGTAAACTGTTCTTTCATTTTGAGGTTTTCGGCAAGGAGCGTATACCCAGAAAAGGCGGTTTCATCATAGTCTCAAACCACGCCAGCTTTCTGGACCCGGTAATTTTAGGGATTTCATGCCCGCGGCTCTTGAGTTACGCGGCCAGGGATAGCCTCTTTTCCGGGGCTTTTTTTGCCGATCTGCTTAGGCGCATCGGCGTGTTTCCCATAAAGAGATGGTCGGCGGATTTGTCCGCGGTGAGGGAATCGGCGCGCCGGCTTAACGGCGGGTTCGGGCTGGTGATATTTCCCGAAGGCACAAGAAGCGCAAGCGGAGATATCCAGAGCGTTACCCGGGGGTTCGTCCTGCTGGCGCAAAAGGCGCGGGTGCCCATTATTCCCGCGCGTATCTTCGGCTCTCATAAGGCCTGGCCTAAATCCAGAAGGATATTCAGGCCGGCAAAGGTCAGGGTGCTTTTCTTAGAGCCCGTATACAGCCAAAAAGATAAAGATTATAACCGTACCGCGCGGGAGGTATTTGATCGTATCAAAAATTCTTCTATTGACAAACGCGGGTATTTATAAGATAATAATTGTTTAAGCAGAAGTAAGATAAATCTCCCGCCTCGTGGGCTTGTGGCAAAATTCTCTTTGATAATTTTGCCACACTCGGCGGGATTAATTCGCACAGCGGCTTATGTTCGCTCATTTCATTCGCTCCATAAGTCGCGTGCTCATTAAGGAGAGTGGCATTTAATGGTAGAAGAAAAGATGAGTTTAATGGATAAGCTCTACGAGAGCAGCCTTAAAGAAATCAAGGACGGGCAGATTGTCACAGGCAGGATAGTGTCTGTAAGCCCTAAGGAAGTTTTGGTGGATATCGGCTATAAATCAGAGGGGATAATCTCGGCGCAGGAATTCTCCGCCTCCGAGCTTGAAGTCGGCAGAGAAATTGAGGTTTATGTTGATTCCATTGAAAGTGATGCAGGGATGGTTGTGTTATCCCGCGAAAAAGCCATCAAACTGCAGGGCTGGCACAGGATAGATAAGAATTTCCGCGACGGGGATTTGATTGAAGGCACGGTAAGAAGAAAAATAAAAGGCGGGTATCTGGTTGATGTCTGCGGCATTGAGGGCTTTCTGCCTCTTTCTCTTTCGTCTTTCAGGAATATGGCGGACGCGGATATATTGAACAGGCAGTTTAAGTTTAAAATGGTAAAGTTAAACAATCTTCGCCATAGCATGATTGTTTCGCGCAAGGAAGCGGTGAGCAAGGAGAGGGCTGAAGGCAGGGATAAGCTCTGGGAAACGCTTAAAATCGGAGAAGTCCGCTCCGGCATAGTCAAAAGCATAACCGATTTCGGCGCCTTCATAGATTTAGGCGGCATTGACGGGCTTTTGCATATCACCGATATGAGCTGGTCAAAGGTGGCGCACCCTTCCGAGGTTGTGGCGGCGGGGGATAAGATAGAGGTAATGATTTTAAATTTAGACCGCAAAGAAAGCAAGGTTTCTCTGGGGCTTAAACAGAGATTGCCTGACCCCTGGAGCGACGTGGAAAATAGATACCCTGTCGGTTCTAAGGTTAAGGGCAAGGTGGTTAATATTCTTCCTTACGGCCTGTTTGTGGAGTTAGAAAAAGGCATAGAGGGTTTAATTCATATCTCGGAGATTTCCTGGGCAAAGCGCGTTACTAACCTGCAGGGAGTTTTCGCGGTAGGGGATATGCTTGAAGTGCAGGTATTAAGCGTGGATAAAGAGGCGCACAGGATTTCCTTAAGCGTAAAACAGCTGGAGAGTAATCCCTGGCTTGATGTGGAAGCGAAATTTCCCCCCGGCTCTCAAGTCGGCGGAAAGGTAAGAGGCTTTACCGAGTACGGCGCTTTTATTGAATTGGATAACAGTATAGAGGGGATGATTCATGTCTCCGATATGTCCTGGACTAAAAGGGTTAATCACCCGCAGGATGTGCTTAAGAAAGGCCAAAGAGTTGATGTGATGGTGCTTTCCGTGGACGGGACAAACCGCAGGATATCTCTGGGGCTAAAACAACTTACCGAGAATCCCTGGGCGGAAATCGCCAAAAAATACCCCTTAGAGACTGAGCTGGAGGCAGAGGTGATACAGGTGGCGCCTTTCGGTGTTTTTGCCAGGATAGACGATTCCCTGGAAGGGCTGATTTATTCAAGCGAGATAGATAAGGATGCCCTGGACAAATTGAAGCCTTCGGATAAAATAAGGGTTAAAGTAATCAAGGTTGATGTAGAGCAGGCAAAAATCGGCTTATCCGCTAAGGTTTGATATATGGATGATGGCGCGCTTCTAAGCCAGCTAGACCGGATAAGGCGCGGAACAAGCGAGATAATCAGCGAAGCCGAGCTAAAGAATAAACTCACAAGAAGCCTTAAAAACAAAACCCCCCTCAGGATAAAAGCCGGTTTTGATCCTACCGCAAGCGATATACATCTTGGGCACACCGTCCTCTTAAGAAAACTGCGCCAGTTTCAGGATTTAGGCCATAGCGTTATTTTCCTCATCGGAGATTTCACCGCCCGTATCGGCGACCCTACCGGCCAAAACAAGGCCCGCCCCGCGATGTCAGATGAGGAGATCAAAAGAAACGCCGCAACCTATAAATCCCAGGCATTCAAGATTCTTAAAGATTCCCAAACAGAAGTAGTTTTTAATAACGACTGGTTTTCAAGGATGTCTATACACGACATCTTTGATTTGTTGAAACACTCTACTGTTTATCAGATTCTCGCCAGGGCGGATTTCAAAAAACGCCTTAAAGAAAAGAGCGATATCCGGGTAAGCGAATTCTTGTACCCTTTGCTTCAGGCCTACGATTCCGTGTATCTTAAGGCGGATGTGGAAATAGGAGGCACTGACCAGAAATTCAATCTGCTTTTAGGCAGAGAGCTCCAGCGCGACTTTCATCATGAAGAGCAGGTGATTATCACGCTTCCGCTCTTAGAGGGAACGGACGGCGTAAACAAGATGAGTAAGTCTCTGGGTAACTATATCGGGATAAGCGAACCGGCGGAGGCGATGTTCGGCAAGGTTATGTCCATCAGCGATGAGCTTATGCATAAATATTACGAGCTTCTTACCGATGAGGATCTATCGGAAATTAAGCGGATGCATCCCAAAGAGGCAAAAGAGAAATTAGCGGGCTTGCTCATCAGCCAGTACCACAGCGCACAGGCAGCTCAAGGCGCGAAAAACGCCTTTGAAAAGGTATTTAAGCATAAAGAAGCTCCTCTAACAATCCCCGAATACAAAATCCATAAGCCGGCTAAGATTCTGGATATTCTCGTGGATAGCGGCCTGCTTAAGTCAAAGAACGAGGCCCGCCGGCTTATCCGGCAAAAGGCGGTAACTTTCCGGGACGCGAAAATCCAGGATGAGAATTTCTCGGTTTCATCCGCGGGAATAATCAAGGCGGGAAGCCGCCGCTTTCTCAAGGTCGCTATTTAAATTAACCCTAAAAGTCCCGCTGGTAATTCCCTTCGCTATGCGCTTAGATAGTTTTGCCAAAAACAACATACTGATGTTTTTTGCCTCAAGCATCGGTTCTTTTTTTAATTTATTCTACCAGCTTATTATGCTGCGGCTGCTTTCCGCGGAGGCATTCGCCTCGCTTAACTCGCTTTTGTCATTGCTGGTGATTATATCGGTTCCTGTGTCAGCATTTAATATAATGGTCACCAAGCATATCTCCAGCCATCACGCCAGGAATAAATTTGAGGACTTGGCGGCTATTTGGCGGAAGTTATCAACGCACACCTTTCTATTCGGCCTTGCGCTTTTGGTTTTGATTTTTATATTCAGAAACAATATCGCTCATTTTCTGCGGATTGGCTCTTCGCGCGGTATCGTAATTTTAGCCGGCATATTCTTCTTAAGCGCGCTTAGCTCGGTGATAAACGGCGGCTTGCAGGGGTTAGAGCGTTTCAGGTGGCTTGCCCTGGTGGCCGTAGCCGCCGGATTGTTGAAATTGCTGATTTCAGCGGGCCTGCTAAGGCAATTTCCCGGCTCCCTGGAGGTTGCCTTATTTGGCTTTTGGCTTCCCATTCTGATAAGCGTTCTGCTTGGCGCCTGGCCGCTGCGTTTTCTTTTCCGGAGCAGAGTTAAGGAGAAAATCCGGCTCAAAGGCCTGTATCTTTATATCTTGCCGGTTTTGTCAACGGGTATCTGCTTTGCTTTGCTTACTAACATAGATATGGTTCTGGTAAAGCATTTCTTTACCCGGGACGCCCAGGATTACGCCATAGCCCAAATGATCGGTAAAATTATCCTTTCCGTATCGGGGGTAATTTATGTGGTGATGTTTTCGCGCGCCTCTAATCTGCACGCCAGGAAAGAGGGTTCGCGCGGTATATTAAAACGAAGCCTGTTTTTCACTTTTATATTAAGCGCCCTGGCGGCTATAGTATATAATATATTTCCCGGCTTAATTTTTAGGGCGCTTGCCGGTTCTGTAAGCCGGCAGGCTATTTTACTGGCCAGGGTTTTTTCCGCGAGCATGCTTTTATACGCCCTTTCTAATGTTTTATTTTATTATCAACTCTCTATTGAGCGGTATAGGTTTATCAGGCCGCTGCTTATAATTACGGCTCTTCAGGTTATCGCGATATGTTTTTTCCATCATACCACGCTTATAGTCGCCTCGATATCGTTGATTGGCGCCCTATCCATATTTTTATTTAACCTGAGGTCGTCTTTTAAAATAGAGGCGTAGTTATGAAAAACCTAAAAGGCAAGATTTCCGTCATTATTCCCGCGTATAACGAAGCGGATATTATCTGTGAATCCTTGCGCGAAACAGTCAGGGTTTTTAAAGATTTTGGATGCAGGTATGAGATAATCGTGGTTGATGACGGCAGCCAGGACGCGACGTACCAAAAGGCCCTGGAGGAAGCGTCAAGGCACAGCAATGTAATCG
>SCPY01000120.1 GCA_004299495.1 bacterium
TACGGTCATTGAGGAGCTGCAAAAAGGTTATTATCTAAACGACAGGGTGATCAGGACCGCGAAAGTCAAAGTTTCTAAGAAAAAGGACAACGTATAGCGCAGAGCGTATAGCGTTTAGTAAAAATAAAAAAATATCTTCTTTTCTCGCCGCCTATCCGCTAAACGCTAAACGCTAAACGATAAACGTTACAACTAACTGGAGGTTATAATGGCTAAAGTAATCGGGATAGATTTAGGGACTTCAAACTCCGCCGCGGCGTCAATGGAGGCGGGCAGGCCGGTGATTATTCCTTCCGCGGAAGGGGCGGGGGTGGCATCGGGCAAGGCATTTCCTTCGTATGTGGCTTTTACCAAAGACGGTACTCGCCTTGTAGGTGAGCCGGCAAGGCGCCAGGCGGCAATAAATCCGGAAGGGACCATTCAGGCGGCAAAGCGCAAGATGGGTACTGATTATAAATTCAAGGTATCCGGCAAGGAATACACCCCTCAGCAGATTTCCGCGTTTATCCTGCAGAAGATCAAGCAGGATGCCGAGGCCTATCTGGGTGATAAGGTTGAGGAGGCGGTTATCACCTGCCCGGCATATTTTGACGACAATCAGAGGACCGCTACCAAAGACGCGGGAGAGATTGCCGGATTAAAGGTTTTACGCGTTGTGAATGAGCCGACCGCGGCCTGCCTGGCGTATGGGCTGGAAAAGTCTCAGAAAGAGCAGAAGATTATGGTTTTTGACCTTGGCGGCGGAACGCTTGACGTTACCATAATGGAAATGGCTCAAGGCGTGTTTGAGGTAAAGGCCACTTCAGGCGATACCCAGCTTGGCGGGACCGATATGGACAACGCCATTATTGACCACATCGCCAAAGAATTCAAAAAAGACACCGGCATAGACCTTAAGAATGACAAAATGGCGGTTCAGCGGGTGCGTGAGGCGGGGGAAAAGGCGAAAATAGAGCTCTCCAGCACCGTGACCACGGATATTAACCTGCCATTTATTACGGCCGATGCCTCCGGGCCAAAACATCTCACGATGAGCTTGACCCGGGCTAAATTAGAAGACCTGATTAATCCTATCATAGAACGCTGCCATCATCCCATGGAGCAGGCGCTTTCCGATTCCAAGCTCACCTCTAAGGATATTGACCGCGTGATTATGGTGGGCGGGCCTACCCGTATGCCTATTGTGCAAAAATACGTTGAGGATTACGTGGGAAAGAAGATAGAGCGCGGGGTTGACCCGATGGAGTGCGTGGCCCTCGGCGCCGCCATTCAGGCGGCGATTATCAAGGGTGATATGAAGGATGTATTACTTCTGGACGTAACGCCATTGTCGCTGGGCATTGAGACTTTGGGCGGGGTGAGCACAAAGCTTATAGAGAGAAATACCACTATTCCTACCAAGAAAAGCCAGGTATTCTCCACCGCCGCGGATAATCAAACCGCGGTAACTATCCGTGTCCTGCAGGGAGAGCGCCCTATGGCGGATGATAATGTGGAATTGGGAAGGTTTGATTTGGTGGGTATTCCCGCGGCAGTCCGCGGCGTTCCTCAGATAGAGGTCGCCTTTGACATTGACGCTAACGGCATAGTGCATGTGTCTGCCAAAGACTTAGGCACCGGCAAGGAGCAGTCCATACGCATCACCGCGCCTAAGAAGCTCTCTAAGGAAGAAATTGAGAAGATGGTCAAGGACGCCGACAAATTCGCCTCTGATGACGCGAAGAAAAAAGAAGAAGTTGAACTGAAGAACCAGGCGGATACGCTAGCGTATTCCACCGAGAAGTCGCTTAAGGAATTCGGAGATAAGATTTCCGCTTCCGATAAGGAGAATATCCAGAAAAAACTTGACGATTTAAAAGAGGCAATCAAGGGCAAGGATATTGATGTTATCAAGAAAAAAATGGAAGATTTGACTTCCGCCTCCCATAAACTGGCGGAGGAGGTCTATAAACAGGCAGGGGCCAAACAGCAGGGGAAGAAGGCGGAGAGTGAGGGGCCTAAGGCAGAAGAAGGAGAAGAGCCGAAGGACAAAAAGAAGGAAGAAGATATTATTGACGCCGAGTATAAAGCCGAGGACGAAAAAGACAGTTAACCTATGATGGCCGCTAAACGCGATTATTACGAGATATTGGGCGTGCAGAAGGGCGCTTCTCTGGATGACATAAAGAAGGCCTATCGCGGGCTTGCCCTTCAGCATCATCCTGACCGCGTACCTCACGAGAAGAAGAAAGAGGCGGAAGAAAGGTTTAAGGAGATATCCGAGGCCTACGCGGTTTTATCGGATAGCGAAAAGAGGGCGCTCTACGACCAGCATGGCCACGCCGGGATTGACCAGCGTTACGCCTACGAGGATATTTTTAAGGGAGCTGATTTTGGAAGCATTTTTGGGGATTTAAGGGATTCCGGTTTCGGTGGCGGTATCTTTGAGCAGATTTTCGGAGATTTAGGATTTGATATATCCGGAGAAAGGTCCGGGCGCAGGGGGTACACGCGCGCCAGGCGCGGAAGAGACTTGCAGATCGAGGTTGATATCAGCCTGGAAGAGGCGTATTCAGGCGTTGAAAAGACTATCACTGTTCCGCGTTATGAACCTTGTTCTACTTGCGGCGGCCAGGGAGCAAAGCCCGGTTCAAAAAAAACAACCTGCACTCAGTGCCGCGGACAGGGCCAGGTGGTAATGTCAAGCGGGTTTTTCCAGATTCGGCAGACCTGTCCTAAGTGCCGCGGTGAGGGGTTTACCATAGGGCAGCTCTGCACGGTTTGCGGCGG
>SCPY01000121.1 GCA_004299495.1 bacterium
GTAAAACCTCTCTTAGCGGATAGCGGATAGCGGATAGCGGATAGAAAAGGAAAAAAAATATCTCTTTTTTTACTATACGCTATACGCTCTACGCTGTACGCTATTCTTCTATTCTCCATCATAATAAAGCGCGTAAGCGCCCCGGTTAAGGCGCGCCGCTCTTTGGCCGTTTTGCCAAAGGACGGACAGGTTTATTTCATATAACCCCAAGGAACCCTCCAGCGGATTATACGAAAGATTCCAGCCAAAGCTTCTCCTGCCATAGATAAAGTTTCCGCTTGTGTCTAACTCGGCTTTTGGCCCAAGCCGGATTAATGTATCCTGCGCCTGCCAAATCTTTTCATCTGCCATGGGAGAAAGGCGCAGATAGTCCAGGCAATATCCCAGCGAATCCAGAGAGATAAAAAACCCCTGGTATATCATAACCACCCCCAAGGCCAGGATAACGGAAGCTGCCATCACCTCAACAAGAGTAAACCCTCTCCTATTCCCAATTCTTAACATCATCCGCGCTCTCTACTCCGTCTCTTCCTAAAGAATACAGATCATAGTCACCCGTGCGATGCTCTCCCGGGCTCTTATACTTATACTCCCTGCCCCAGGGGTCTATGGCCTTCCTCTCCAGGTATGGGCCGCTCCATCCGGAAGCGGATGCCGGCTTACTGAATAAGGCGTTTAAGCCCTCATCGGTAGAGGGATAATCCCCGTTATCCAGCTCATAAAGCTTTAAGCCGGTAGCGATATTGGCCTGTATATCCGCCTTCGCCGCTTCAACGCGCGCCTTCTCGCCCCTGCCGGCAAACCGCGGCAAAACCATTGCCGCCAGCGCCCCGATTATGATGACCACAAGCATCAGCTCTATCAGGGTAAAACCTCTCTTAGCGGATAGCGGATAGCGGATAGCGGATAGAAAAGGAAAAAAAATATCTCTTTTTTTACTATACGCTATACGCTCTACGCTATACGCTATTCTTTCACTGTTCATCTGTTTTCTCCCTCCTGTAGATAACTTAACCATTTTTCTTCCAACTCATCAATACCGCGGATTGACGCAGGGTATGCGCGGCTCAACGCCTCCTGCATGCTCTTGCCGTCGCGAAGCTCGCGGCAGAAATCGGTAAAACTGCCCGCGCCGTATTTTTCTATTAAGAAACCCACTATTGATACCGCCTGCAAATAATAGGCGTTTACCAGCTCCTCTCCTCCGATAAATAAAATCACCCTGTCGCTGTCTTTAGGGCGTATGGAGCGGATATGGATTCTCGCGGTTTCATTCAGGTTCCTGATATCCAGCTTCATCATATCCTCTAAAGAAAGCAGGGTATTCTTTCCAAGGTATGCCTTTGACATCGCCTTATAGGCGCTTCTCTTTGCCTCCTCTGTCCACTGCGCCACCCCCTCATCCAACCATAGGGGAACCTCTCCCTTAAAGCCCACAAAATCCCTGAAAACCAGATGGGCTATCTCATGAGGAAGAAGCGATTCCAGAAAACCTTCTTTCCAGGCATAGCTTACAATCTCTTTCTTTTTATAATCAGCCATGCCCTCGGACCAGCCGGCCTGGCCGGTTACCTTAAGGAAGGACTCGCGGTCCGGATAGATATAAATCTTTACCCGATTATCCCAGGTCCAGAAATTTGAGTAACGCGGATACCCCAGGTCAGAGGCGATCCGGCGGTAATAGTTTTCGGATTCCCCAAGGACATCTTTGGCAAAATTCCCGCCATCGGTAAAATAGACCAGAAAATGCTCACCCTTTAACTCCTGCCAATCCTGGGAATGGGATGTTTTTACGGAGAGGCCAAACAGGCAGGCTGTTAATAGCAACGCGATTGAAAGCCTCATTCTTCTTTTCTAAACGCGGGCAGGGTTATCAAGAAGCTCGTTCCTTTATTTATCTGACTTTCCACCGCGATGCTCCCGCTATGGCGCGCGATAATATCACGGACAATAGATAATCCCAGGCCCGTCCCTTCACCTGCCGGCTTAGTGGTAAAAAAAGGGGCAAAAAGCTTCTTTAAGTTTTCCTCTGATATTCCGGTGCCATTATCAGAAATTACACAGGTAACCTTATCTTCTTGCGGCTGGTATTGTGTTTTTATGAATATCCATCCGGATCCTTTCTTATCCGCTTTAGACACGGCGTATTGGGCATTATTCACCAAATCAAAAATGGCCTGCGAAATCAGCTGAAAATCTCCGCTTATCGCGGGAAGGTCCGGCAAGAGCTCTTTCTCGATAAAGATGTTACGCGTTCTCGCCTCTTTTTCAACCAGTATAACCGCCCTATCAACCGCGTCATTAAGCGAGAGCGGCTGAAACTTTCCGCTCGAAGACCTGGAAAAATCCAGGAGCGAACGGGAAATATCAGTGCATCGCCTGGCAGATTCTTCAATCGCGTTTAAAATCTGCGCGTAGTCCTTAAGTATGGCCCCGTTTCTTTCTGCCATAACCATCTTCATCAGCTGGACATTATTTAATACGCCGGTCAAGGGGTTGCTTATCTCATGGGCGATACTGCTTGAAATTTGGCCCACCGCGGCCATCTTCTCCGACTGAAACATCACTTGCCGGGATTCTTCCAATTGCTTTGCTTTACCTGCGATATTACGCTCCAGGCGCACGATCAGAAATGACACACCTAAAGCCGCGCACAAAGAAATCAAAGCGATAACAATAATCTGCATGGTAAGCCGGTAGAGCGGGGCAAAGACCTTTTTCACGTCTTCCTCAGCCAGGATAATCCAGTCATTATACTCCATAAGCATTGATGCCCCCAGCACCCTTTCGCCGCGAAAATCCTTGTAAATTCCGCGTATCTGGACCGTGCTCTCCTGGGCCTTGATAATAGAAGACGAATCAATTCTTCTCTTCAGGATTACCTCATCCGCGCCTCCTGCGAAAAACTTAGGGACAGTGAGCAACAATCCCTGCCTGTTTAT
>SCPY01000122.1 GCA_004299495.1 bacterium
CTATATCATTAACCCCAAACTCGAGGCATCGGTATTTAAGCTCTTGCGCAGGATTTTGCAGCGTAAATAAGATGAGGAAGATATTTAAAAACAGCTTTTTCTATACGTTGGGAGAATTCCTGAAGAACGCCGCGGCATTCTTGCTTGTTCCGGTATATACGCGGTATCTTTCTACCGGGGACTACGGAATCGTAGCTATGGTTTCGGCAGCAGCAGCCTTTATCTCTACCTTTCTTATGCTCGGCCAGTCTGACGCGGTAACGCGCTTTTATTTTGACATTACGGATAACGAAGAGAGGAAAGAGTGTGTATCCAGCATATTTTATTTTTGCGTCTTTGTATTTATGGCATTCAGTGTGCTTGCGACTTTTTCCGGGGAAAGGTATTTTAACCGGTTTTTTCCCGGCATGCCATTTAGGCCATTTGGCCTTATACTGGCATGGACGGTATTTTTTTCTGTCTTTGAGGCGTTTGCCTTCAGCGTCTTAAAGACAAAAGAGAGGGCGGTGAGTTTCTCCCTGTTTAATTTTCTTGGTTTTATAGCCAATACGTTTTTGATAATTTTGCTGGTGGTACGTTTCAAGCTCGGCGCTTTCGGAAAGACATTTGCCGACTTTTTATATGCGGCGGTTGCAAGCGTATTTTTTCTTTACCTGATAAGAAGGTACCTTGTGGCGCGGTTTTCCTTCAGCCTGATAAAGCGCTCCTTAAGTTTCGGGGTGCCGCTTATCGCGCATCAGGTTTCGCTTTGGGTGATAAACCTTTCTGACAGGTACTGCCTGCAGTTATTCGGCTCCCTCAGCATGGCGGGTATTTATTCAATAGGTTATAATGTTGCCTTTCCGGTTAATTTTCTTTCCTCTTCAATCGGAATGGCGTGGAGCCCGTTTTTCTTCAGGACCGCGGAAGAAAAGGGGGCAAGGCTGCATTTTTCGCGCATGACTACCTATTATTTCGTAATAACCATCTTTACGGCGCTTGCAATTGCGGTGTTTGCGCGGGAGATAATCAATGCCCTTGCCACAAAGCCTTATTACTCCGCTTACACGGTGATACCTGTGGTAGCGCTTTCTTATTTTTTCCACGCGCTCTACAAGATTTCAACCCGCCTTCTGATTTACGCCAAGCAGACGGCGAAGCTTAGCCTTTGCACCATAGCCTCGGCAGCGATGAATATCGTGCTGAATATTTTATGGATACCCCGATACGGCATGATAGGGGCTGCCTGGGCGACCCTTGCTTCCTTTGCCTTTTTATTCATAGCGGCATTCTTCTTCAGCAGAAAATATTATCATGTGCCTTTTGAATACGCTAAATTGTCCCTGGTATTTATTTTTAGCTTGGCTGTGTATTTCCTTTCCGGCGCAATAAAAAGCGGGCACATCGCGGCAGCCGTTCTTTACAAAATAATGCTCTTGGCCGCATACTGCCTTATTCTTTATAACTCCGGCGTTATTGTTCCTGAAGAAAAAAAGAGATTAAGGCTTCTTCTGGCAGAAAAACTTGACGGCCTCCGCTTTGGGAAATGGAAAAAATAAAGGTATTACATATCATAGAAGGCCTGTCTCTGGGCGGTGCCGAAAGGAGGCTGATTAACGACCTGAAGCTTCTTGATAAAAGCAGGTTTGATTGTGCGGTATGCGTGCTCTTTGAGCGTTTCGGGATGGAAGGAGAGATTCAGAAATTAGGTATCCCGGTTTATAAAATAAATTTCAAAGGCTGCTTTGACCCGGCAGGTATTGGCAGGCTTTTGAAGGTAGTAAAGGAATTCAAGCCGCGGATTATTCATACACAGCTTTTCTGGGCTGACCTTTACGGAAGGCTCGCGGCGATCCTATCGGGTACAAAGGCGGTGCTTACAACCGTACAGTCTTCGGTGTATGAGCCGGAAAGTGGCTGCCTATTTTCGCGTAAGCGCAAGTTCCTGGACTTATTAAGCGGTAAAATCGCTGATGCCAAATATATCGCTGTTTCTGAATCGGTAAAGGTATCCATAATGAGGCGTTTGGCCGTAAGCCCGGATAAGGCGAGAGTGATTTATAATTATGTGGATTTTGCTGGCGTAAAAAAGGCAGGGCTGGAAGAATCGCGGGATTTAAAAATAGGGCTGGGGATAAACGGCGCAGATATCCTGCTTTCTACTGTGGGCAGGTTAAACCCTCCTAAAGGCCACAGGTTTATTTTAGAGGCCTTGAGCAAGTTAAAGCAGGAATTTCCTTCTCTTAAGCTGCTGGTAGTCGGCGACGGCCCGGGCCGCGCTGATTTGGAGGCATTGGCAAAGGAGTTAGGCATAGCAAGCAATGTATTATTTTTAGGGATGAGACAGGATGCTAAGGGCATAATGGCGATAAGCGATTTCTTCGTTTTTCCGACTTTAAGCGAGGGGATGCCGCTATCTTTGCTTGAGGCCATGGCGCTTGAGGTGCCTTGTATAGCCTCTGCGATAGGGCCTGTTAAGGAGGCCATTGAGGATAAAAAAACAGGTTATCTTTTTCCGCCGGGAAATTCAGGGGAGCTTGCGGAGCTGTTAAGAAGCGTAATGACTGACAGGAACGCGGCAAGAAAGGCAGCTGTTTTGGGCGCTCTCAAGGCGGGGGAAAAGTTTGACGCTAATAGGTGCGCGCGCCAGCTAAGCGAGTTTTATGAAGATTTATGTGAGGAAATGTAAACTATGAAAAAAGAACTGCTGGATATCTTATGCTGCCCGCGCTGTAAAGGAAAATTCTCTTTGCGCACCGACGCAATGGAGAGCGATGAAATAAAGGAGGGGGCGCTTTCTTGCTGCGGCAATACATATAAGATTATAAATTTTATTCCGCGTTTTATCAACACCGATAAATATGTCTCAAGTTTTTCCTTTGAGTGGCGCCTGCATAAGCGCACCCAGCTTGACTCGGCAAATATAAATACGGATATGGCCGGCCAGTCAAGGAAGGATTTTGAAAAGAGGGTTGATTTCAGGCTTTCAGAGCTTAAGGGCAAATGGGTGCTGGATGCCGGCTGCGGAATGGGCAGGTTTTCCGAGATTGCGGTCAAGGAAGGGGCTAACCTTGTGGCTGTGGACTTGAGTTTTGCCGTGGATATGGCCTATGAAAACATCGGGGCTGCCAAGAATGCGCATTTCATACAGGCAGACCTTTTTAACCTGCCTTTGCGGGAAAATAGTTTTGATTTTGTTTACAGCTTCGGCGTCCTGCACCATACTCCTGACTGCTCCGCCGCATTTGATTCCATAGCAAAGCTGGTAAAACCCTCAGGAAAGCTTGCTATATTCGTTTATAGCTCGTATAATAAAGGGATTGTCTACAGCTCCGCATTCTGGAGGCTTTTCACTACCATGATGCCTAAAAGGCTGTTGTATATTCTTTCTTACATATCGGTGCCGCTTTATTATTTTTACAGGATACCGGTAGCGGGCAATATTGCCAAGATGCTTTTTGTCATCCCTATGTGGAAGGATAGCCGCTGGAGGGTGCTTGATACCTTTGACTGGTATTCTCCCAAATACCAGTCAAAACATACCCATTGGGAGGTGTCCGATTGGTTTAAGAAAAACGGTTTTAAGAACGCGCAGATATACGAGGGGGAAATTACCATGTCTGCGCAGAAAGGCTAAAACAGATGTCCGGCGCCAGGGGAAAACTTGCTGTTATATTTATTTTGGCATTAGCTTTTAGGCTGGGGGCAGTGCTAAGTATGAGCCCGGAGCAAAAAGTGCTTAAGCACGACGATAACCGCTATGAGCAGATAGCCAAGGCAATCTTAAAGGGGGAGGGTTTTTCAAAGGAGGGCAAGCCGATAGCCTGGAGAGGGCCTGTTTACCCCTATTTTATCGCCGGGGTATATAAAGTATTTGGAAGCAACCCTGATATTATAAGGATAATCCAGGCAATCGCGGGGTCTTTTCTCTGCCTGCTGGTTTATCTTATCGGTCAGACAGTCTTTACTCAAAAAACAGGTTTATGTGCGGCCCTATTAACCGCGCTCTATCAGCCTTTTATCCATTATCTTTACTGGGGAGGGCCGGGTTATCTTTATACGGAGACTTTATTTATACTATTTATAGCCTTAAGCGTGGCAGCGCTTTTAAGATATGCGCGGCGCCAGAGTTTAATGAATATGGTTTTATCCGGCATAAGCCTGTCTTTAGCCACTATGACTAAACCGACATTAGCAGGATTTTTTCCTTTTTTAGGCCTCTGGTTGTGGTATGTAAAACGGCCCGCTTTTTTAAAGGCCGCAAGAGATTTCTTGCTTATCTTTATGGTATTCTTTTGCGTTGCCTTGCCCTGGACAATAAGGAACTACATAGTATTTAATGAATTTATATTCATAAGCAATGAATCGGGTGATGTTTTTATAAAGGGCAACC
>SCPY01000123.1 GCA_004299495.1 bacterium
CAATTGAACAACCGCATTAATCAGGTTAAGCTCATTCAGGAGTTGATCCTCAAGCGTGTGCATAAGTATCGTCAACCCTTCTTTGAGCAAAGGCTCATTAGCAGACGTATCAATTCCACGCACTACTTGGACCATTTGGCTGATAAAGGATTGTAATTTCTGCGTATTTGGGGCCTCTTTAAAGCTCTCAATAGTCCCGCGGATATCAGCCATTGGGCCGCTCAAACGCACCCACGCTTCCCATGCCCTCTGTTTAACCGCATCCCGCAGCTCCACCTGCCTGCCTTCAGGCTCAAGAGGGCTGGAGGCAGATGGCGGCTCAAGGAGTTTATCTAAATCTATAATCTCGCGCTGCTGCCAATAGGCCGTGAGCGGAACATTTTTTCCGGCAGGCAGAAGAGATAACGCATGTAAAGCACCGACAGCCTGGCCTGCCTGCTTACCTGCCTGTTGTGCCGAATGGTAAAAGTTACTCCTGAAGTACTCGAGAGACTGGCGAGCGAAGGCTCTGGATCTGGCGCTCTTACCTTTATTAAGGCGTTCTCCAAACGATTGTAAAAACCAGCTGATGGTGCTAAGATTACTGATAAACCGCTCATTGAGGGTGTGCAACAAAATCGTCAGCGGCTTTCCAAGCTGAGGATCGCTGGCACTTACCTCTACACCTCTTACTTCCTGAACCATTTGGTTAATAAGACTTAGTATTTTCTGTACGTTTTCTTTAAGGGTTTCCGGCTCGGCTTTAGGATTCTCAAATATCTCAATAAGCCCATTAAGCTCAGCCATCGGGCCATTCAGATTATTCCACAGCTGGCCAGCCAGACGCTTGAGCTGCCCTTGAGGATCAGATAACTGAGGAATTTCTTCTACAGAACGGCTTACCTTAGCGGCCCTGAGGTTTTGCCAATCCGCCGAAACTTCTTTGATAAATGAGACAATAAGAGTCAGCAATCCTATGCCGATAAAGGCATAGCCGATAAGCGGAGGAAGCGACGGAAAAGACCAGGCCATCAAACCCGCGGCAGTCCAGGCAAAACTGCCAATCAGCTTAACAAAGATTAGGCCGCCTCGATTATTAATCGCGGTAAACCTGCCTGCCTGCCGCCCGGAATCGATTGGCGAAGAGGACTCGCCATTATCCTGCGATAATCCGGAGCGGACATAATTGGCTATTGAAGATAACCAAGCTGTGGCCATATCCAGCAGTTCTGTATTATTTAACTCTACAATTCCTTTGTGAGATATAGTATCCTCTGACCTGTATAATACTACCCGGGGATGGCCGTGGTCAGCATAAACAGCTTGGAAAAACCTAATAATATCTTTTTCTTTCTTAGGCTCAGAAAGATGCGTATAGGCCGGCCCAAGCTCCCTTATCTTGGAAGACAAGATATGGCTTACCCTTTTGTAAGCCGTCCTTATGAACCTGTAATCCGGACAGCCGGTGGGCTCTAACACTCTAATCTTCTCATACCAATACTTAAGCATTAATAATCCCGCGTAGCGCCTGTTCAGGTTAATGTCATCAAGAGGCCAGGCAATGCCTCCGGAAATAATTCCCCGCGCCATCTCCTCCGTACCGCTAAAGAATGCAGACTGGCCTACGCGGTATTTCATAGTCATAACCGTATCTTTAAGGTAAGGCAAACCAGAAATTACCCCTTCTTCTAATATAGAGCTTTCTATTTTACTGTTGTGGCTGACTATAGCGCCATTTAATAAAACGCTATTATCAATAGATGAATTCTCTCCTATCTCCACACTCTCTGTCAGGATAGAATTTACAATCTTCGCGCTCTTTCCTAACTTGCAATCAGGGCCGATCCAGCTATCCCCCTCTATAGCCACGCCTTCCCCGATCTTAGAATTGTAACCCAACCGATCCAAAATATCCGGCAAGTCAATTCTCGCGCCCCTTCCCAAGGTTATTACTCTAAAGAAGGATAAACGTTCTTCCAAAGATCTAGATAAAGGCGAAGAGGCGATAGAATTATTATCTGCGGACGCCTTCAAATAGTCCGGAGAAAAGCGTTGTTTACGCCTGGGCGCGGGATTCTCCGGGAAATTTTGCTCCGGTTCAATTTGAGGCGGATTTTTAAGCTCCTGCTCCGAAGGCAGATATGGCTCTACTAACGGAATGAGTTTGTCGGCGATACTAACGAGCTTTAAAAACCGCTCCGCTAGAATACGGGCATCATTTGTGATTGGCGGCTTATTACGAAACTCACTACTACGCTCCAGAATCTCCTTCTCTATGTCCGGAAGCGGCTGAGCAATTTCCGGGTTATTGTCAATGAATGCAGAGCCATCGCGCGCTCTCTTAAGCGCCTCCTCAAGGCGATTGGCGATCCTGATATGAATGTGCTCATCGCTCGCGATATCTTTCATGCCGATTATCGCGGCATACAGAAGTTCACTGATAAGATAGGCGCGGCTGGCCGCTGAACGGTTACCCTGGGCCTTAAGCCAGTCGCCATGCCCCAACCAGGCCTCTACCACTTTCGGAATCCACGGAGCGACCATAATCGGCCGCTCCTGCGCGAGAATAAGAGGTAATGGCGCGGCTTGAGCCTCGACGGATACACTCCCCAAACTAATCAACGCGGTAACAAAGTAACCGGATGTTCTTCCCCTTGTTTTTGCCTTATTATGCGGCTCAAGTGGCGACGAAGATTTATCGGAATGAGCTTTCTGGCTGAAACTAGAAGCATCGACGCCTTCCGGAGGCAGCATCCAGCTGCCTCGGCGTCCGGCAGAGCTGTCGAGATAAAACTCTATCCGCCTCAATAGCCCATCGGCTACAACCGGTATAAGCCATAAAACCCAGAAGCTAATCAAGAAAGATGGTATCGCGGAGACTGCCGATGATGTATCGTTAAGCAATTTATACGGGCCAGTAAAAGGAGTAAACCACAAACCCAGGGCCAAAGACGCGAAAAATACAATAAGCCTTTTTAAACCTTTAGAAATATTCTCCCGTTCCGGCAGCATGCCGATAGTATCTGCCGCAACATAATATGGTATACGCTGATGATGCCGGCCACCTATCTCATTTAATAACTTATTAATAATGAGGCGCTGAATGAGGAATTGACGCGCTAAGGCATAATGTTTCTCCCAGGCTAATTCAATCTTTTCGTCAAAATCCTGATCCCCGGTCCGCCTTATCTCTTTGTCCAGGATCCGCAGAAATCTGTAGGGGCCGCGATAATCATACGCGCTATACCACACCACGCGGTCCATTGCGCTCCCTCCCGGGCCGGAATCGCTGATTAAAACCTTTATATACCGCGTAAATCTGCGTCCGCGGACAACTTCACCTGCCCGCAAAAGCCGATCCATCGCCTGGCTATAACCCAGCAACACCTCTAAGGCAAGCCGGGCCAGATTACGATACAGGCTAAATTCGCTTAACCTCCCGGCGTCAAAACGCGCGAATAAAGAAACCTTCCCGGAAAACTCATCTATCCTCATTATCAAGTCCCGCATTGCCCGGTGCGCTAAAAATGAGTTTTGCTTCTGCAGCAGATTGACTACGATTTCTAAACTCCCCAATGCCTCCCGCGCGGCCAGGTCAATCTCAAAATGAGGCCCCTGGCTATAGTCAGCGATAAAGGTTCTAATGGCTTTAATGGCCTTATGGATTCCCGCGGGAATAAAAACAGAGTTTCCGCTATTAATCTGCCCATTGTTGAGCGGCGAAGAAGAACCGCTAACCGCCTCATCAGGAGAGCCGGATGAAAGTCCTTGCGCGGATAATTTAATATTCACCTGGGCGGGAACGCGCACAAAAAGCCTGGCATCCGGTTTAGCAGGTTTAAAACCCGACGCGACGACTTCCACGATCGTCTTTTTTCCTCCGCTTCCGGATTCCTCAACAATATCGCCTATCGATTTATCATAGCCCTTGCCGGTAAGATTGCTCCTGCCGAGCACCTTGCCGCCTGAGGCATCCTCAATCATCGCCTTAAGTTCCTTCGCAAGATGATTAATGATCAATTGAGCCTCTTTTGGTTTAGGCACCCGGTGAGAAAGTTTATCGGCTAATTGCTCCAACCTCCCCACCATCCGAACCGCATTAACATGAGAATAATGATACTTATGCGTAAATAGTCCGCCGTCATGCCGTTTGAGATCTTTCAGGGCACCATGCGGATGACCTTCCGGGCGCAGAGATAAAATAACAGCTTGATTGATTAACTCTTTTTGTTTGCTTAACCACGCCTCTGCCAGGGCTTTCATTGCATTTCCAAATTCTTTCCTGGCTTTACCTTTACCTGCCTGAGCCTTAATCTTCAGAATTCTGCAGAACAATGCCTCTGCCGGGGACTTTAGGGCATTTATGAATTTTTTCCATCCCTTATCAACCGGCGCCTTGCCATCTACAATCATGTAGTATTCTTCCCGGGCCTGGCGGGCATGCCCTAAGGCAGACCTATAGCGGTAGTCCCGCCACAATTGGAAAGGAGAAAATATCGGAGATGAAGACCGACTCCGCGACTTCACAAGCTGGACGCCGTGGCGATAACGCAAACTCAAGGGATCGGGCCTAAGGCCTAATTGATGCAACTTCTCTTTAACCTCTTGGCGGATTTTTTCCAGCTCAGGGATATCCTGCGCCTCTCTAACGGCTTGCAGGCGCTCGTTCCACGGGCGCACAAAGTCATCAAAAGATTCTCCTGTTTCTACCGCCGCCCTCATCCACTCCATAAGGTCTTGAGGGTCATCATGAAGCATAAGCGATGCTCCGCTCAACGCCCTGATCCTGCCATAAACCTCATCCGATAAATCCTTGCGTATCTGCTCTTTTAAGAGGCCGCTAAACCACCTGAAAAACTTTCGCCTCGCCGTCTTTGATCCCAACAGCATGGACTCCAGCCGCTGCTTTTCCTCCTCTCTCTCTATGGTAAATCTGTAAGCAACCATCGGAAAGGAAGCCGCGCGCCGCTTACCCTGCCCGCCCTCGATCGGCGAGCTCACCCTAACCGCCGCGGCAACAGGGCCGAATAACCTCCCAAATAATTCCCGGCGCCTGGCGCCTTGCTTGAAAACCGCTTCTCTGAACGAGGCAGTCAGGGGATGCCCGTAAAGAAGCTCGGCAATCCTTCCTTGTAGCTTCTGGAGAAGCTTCAAGGTATCAGAATGCCATTCCTTGCGCGTCTTGTCGCCCCACTTCATATACTCGTAATCGTACCACATCAAGGCGCCCCTCAAATCAAACATAGCGGATACAACAAGCCAATCTGCCTCCGCGGCGAAATTATCAGTCAAGCTCTCAAACACCCTTTCAAAGGCAAGCTTCCTAAGCCGCTCAATTTGATTTTCGCTTAGTCCGCCACCTTTAACCTCCTGGGCCTCTCTTATTATTTCACTGATTTCTCTAAACAGGATCGCCAGAGCCTCTTCTTTTGATAAAGGATGGACGTCTCTGCGGATAACGGAATAAGAGGTAGCTGCCGTAAGCGCCAATAATAACAACTGCCTGCGCGTAAGGCCTTTTTCATTATTACCACCCATCGGAGAGGAAGCCCCGGGCAATCCATAACTACGATTTTCCCCACCAGCCACGGAAGGTGAAAAATCTCGGATTGCGCCGGAACCAAAAGAAATTCTTAATAAATCCGGCGGCGAAGATGAAAACGCTCTCTGTTCTGCCTCAATCGGCGAAGAAACTCTGGAATACTTTTCCACGTTATCCTTAATCCGAGCTATTGAGTTAAGCCCGCGGATATGTTTCCATTCCCTGCCCAGGCGCG
>SCPY01000124.1 GCA_004299495.1 bacterium
CCAATATTTTATCGGCGATGGGGTCCATAATCTTTCCAAAATCGGTAACCTGATTTCTGGCCTTGGCAATTATTCCGTCCAGAAGGTCGGTTAAGGCCGCGGCCGAAAAAACAAGCAGGGCCAGTACCTTAAACACCGGCCCTTCGGAAAACAGGCAGAACATAAAGACAAAAGTCAGCGCGATACGCAGCAAAGTGAGCTTGTTTGGCAGATTCATCTTGATTATAGGGCGCTTCCAGCTAAATCGTATTCATAGGCATCAGTAATCCTGGCCTTTACAAATTCACCCGGTTTTATCGGCTTTTGCGCCTTCACATAGACCGATCCGTCTATCTCGGGCGCGTCGATGCTTAGGCGGCCCAGGTAAGTACCGTCTGAGTTTTGTTCATCTATGAGCACCTCAAGCTCTCTGCCTAAGAATCCCTTATTTAATTGCGCGGATATCTGCGCCTGAAGCCGCATAATAATATCATAGCGTTCTTCTTTTATTTTTTGCGGAACCTGTTCAGGATAACCAAAGGCGGCGGTTCCTTCTTCCCGTGAATACTTAAACACGCCTAAACGTTCAAACCTTTGCTCTTCTACAAAGGCAACCAGCTCCTTAAATTCGCGCTCCGTCTCTCCCGGAAACCCCACTATCAGAGAAGTGCGGATGGCTACCCCGGGAATTCTCTTACGCATCCGGGAAAGCAAACGCATTATCTTGGCCGTATCAAAGCGCCTGCGCATTGCCTTCAGGACGCGCCGGTTGATATGCTGTAAGGGTAAATCCACATATTTGCATATTCTCGGCTCGCTTGAAACAACACCGAGCAAGTCATCGGTCACATTCTCAGGATGAAGATATAAAAGGCGCAGCCAGCGCGCATGCTTAAGGGATGAAGCTATCGCGCGAAGCAGGCGGGCGAGCTCTAATTTTTTGTAGATATCCAGTCCGTAGTGGCTGATATCCTGGCCGATAAGATTGATCTCGGACTTCCTCTCGCGGTCTAACCGCCCGGCTTCCCGCAGTATCGCTTCCCGGCTGCGGCTCTTGAGACGGCCTTTAATTTTAGGGATAACGCAGAAACTGCAGGCGTGGCTGCACCCCTCGGCTATCTTCAAGTAGGCGAAGTGCTGAGGAGTGAGAGAATAACTTCTCAAAGGAGCGGTTTTATCCTCCAATTCAATCCTGCCGACAAAGGCATCCACCTCTTTTAGGTGCGGCAGCAGTTCTTCTTTATAGCGTTGAGGAAGACACCCTGCCACAACCACCCTCTTTAAGCGCCCCCCCTTCTTTAAATCAATAAGCTCTAAAATAGCGTCTACTGATTCCTTCTTTGCCTCGTCAATGAATGAACAGGTATTCACTACTGCGATATCCGCCTCATCAATATCCGCGATTGCGTAGCCCTTACGGCATAACCTGTCCAGTATCGCCTGCGAATCCACAAGATTGCGCGGGCACCCTAGGCTAACTATCCCTATTTTCGGTAATGTCATCTTCTATCAAAACCGCTTATCGTGATTTTATTATTGTACTTTCAGGCCTTCGTGGGTGATGACTATATTCTTAAGGGCTTGCCCCTTGCGGCCTAACGCAGAAAAAACCTTTCCGTTGACCTCTAAAGTAATCCCGCCGGCATTGCCAACCGAAAGCTCAAACCTCTCCCTGGCGGTCCAGCTCTCCGCCCTTCCCTTAGAAAGCATCCGCTGATACACAAGCTTGCCGTCCGCCCTAAGGGTCAAAAAACTGTTTGCTTGTGCGCTGACCACTAAGGAAATTTCTTTTGGCTTCTCCTCTTTTACCGCGGGAACAGGCACGCTCGCGGGAGGCGGAGCCTCAATGGCGCGGGGCGGGTTTTGAGTTTTCATCAAGGGCGCTTGCTTACTTTCCACGCGGGAGGATTTCTTAGGCAAGGCTGCCGCCTTCTTCTGACGGCTTACTCCGGAGGAAAGCTTCTTAAACACCAACGCGCATCCGCGAATGGCTAACAACGCGAAAAGAAGCGAGGCAATAATAGAAAGAATAAGCGGCATCCGCTTCTTAATCCTCAATAATACAGGCCTGATTAAAGAAAGCGCGTCGCTCGCCTGTATTTTGGGACGCGGCACTTCCGGCTCTTTTAACGGCGCTGCCTGCTGGGCCGGCTTAGGGGCATATCTGTTTTCACGATGGGGCATCGGATAATCCTTCAAAAAGCCTTCCCACTTAATTCCCAGAAACCTGCAGTACATCTTTATGAAACCTTTAAGATAAATCGGGTCAACATTATCAATGCGCCCTTCCTCAAGGGCGTTAAGCACCGAAACGGATATCCTGGTATTCTTGCTTACTTCAAGCACGGAATAACCCTTTTCTTCGCGTATCCTTCTCAACTCTTCCCCGGCCTTTTTCATTTTATTGCGCCTTTTCCTCTTCTATGGCGGTATCAAGCGACAGGTTGATACCGCGCTCCTTAAGCCACTCCTGACGGTCAACTAGAATCTTGCGCGGCTTGCTGCCCTGATACGGACCCACAATCCCTTCCTGCTCCATTGAATCAATAAGCCGCGCCGCGCGGGCATAACCAAGCATCAGGCGCCTCTGCAGGATTGAAACCGAGGCCTGATTACTCTCTAATATCAGGCGCACCGCTTCATCAAACAAGGCATCCTTCTCTCTTTCAGCAATGTTCAATGATTTGGTCTCGGCCTTAAGGATGCTCTCCTCGTATACCGGCTCTGCCTGGGCGTTGATAAATTTCACCACCCGCTCAATCTCCGCGTCTTTCAGGAACGAGCCCTGGGCACGGATAAGCTTTGACTCACCCGGGCGCATAAAAAGCATGTCCCCCTTGCCCAGGAGCTTATCCGCTCCGTTGGCGTCCAGGACGGTGCGGGAATCCACCTTGGAGGCCACCTTAAAGGATATACGCGCGGGAAAATTCAGATC
>SCPY01000125.1 GCA_004299495.1 bacterium
AAAATCACAAATTTTATAGGAGAGGTAAAGCTGGAATTGACCAAGGTCTCCTGGTCAAGCCGCAAGGAATTGATCGGAGCTTCTATGGTGGTAATAGCCATCACCGTGATAATGGCTGTCTATGTAGGCGCTATAGATTTGGGTTTGTCCCGGCTGTTGACTTTTTTGATAAGATGACCAAGAAGTGGTATGTAGTGCATACGCAGACCGGCTTAGAGGATAAGGCGAGGTCCGCGCTTACCAAGCGGATAGCGTCTTCTGACGTTAAGGATATGATAGGCCAGATTGTTATTCCCACGGAGCAGGTTTCTGAAATCAGGTCCGGGAAAAAGAGGGTTTCTCAAAGAAAGTTTTTTCCGGGTTATCTGCTGGTAGAGATGGATTTGAATGAGCGCTCTTATTTATTAGTGAAGAATACCCCGGGCGTAACCGGGTTTATCGGCCTTGGAAAACAACCTTCCTCGCTTCCGGACGATGAGATAAAGAATATTCTAAAGAGGTCGGAAGATACGCAGGCCAAACCCAGCCCCAAAACCGTATTTTCAAAAGAAGAGCAGGTGCGGGTCATTGACGGCCCATTTTTGAATTTCAACGGAATTATTGAAGAAGTGCGCCCGGAAAAAGGAAAACTTAAGGTGGCGGTTTCTATCTTTGGAAGGGCAACCCCGGTAGAGCTGGAATACTGGCAGGTGGAAAAGGTATAAATATGGCTAAGAAAGTAGTCGCTCAAATAAATCTGTATGTTCCGGCGGGGCAGGCAAATCCCGCCCCGCCCGTAGGGCCCGCTTTGGGCCAGCACGGGGTAAACATAATGCAGTTCTGCAAGAGTTTTAATGAGCAGACCAAGGGAAGGGAAGGGTTGATTCTTCCCGCGGTAATCAGCGTGTATGAGGACAAAACCTTTGATTTTATTATCAAGAGCCCGCCAAGTTCGGTACTGCTTAAGAAGGCCGCGAATATCGCCAAGGCTTCAGGCCAGGCGGGAAAAGAAAAGATAGCTTCTGTAACGCGCAAGCAGGTTGAGGAAATAGCCAAGTTGAAGTTTAAAGACCTGAATTGCTCTGATTTAGAAAAGGCGCTCAAGGTAATTGAAGGAACTGCCCGGAGTATGGGCATTGAGGTGAAGGCTTAAAATGGCAAAGTCCAGAAGTAAGAGATATAAGGAAGCAGCTAAGCTCTTAGACATAAATAAGAGCTACAGCCTGAAAGAGGCGGTCGCGCTTTTAAAGAAATTCCCCGGCACAAAATTTGACCAGACCGTGGAGGTTAATCTCCATACCAGCATAGACCCCAAGAAATCAGACCAGTTAATCCGCGGCACCGTGAGCCTTCCCCATGGCACGGGCAGAAAGGTGCGCATTGCCGTATTCTGCAAAGGCGAGCAGGAGAAAGAGGCAAAGGCAGCCGGAGCCGATTTTGTCGGGGCTGAGGATTTGATTGAGAAGGTAAATAACGGTTTCCTGGATTTTGACGCGGCTGTGGCAAGCCCGGATATAATGAAGGACCTAAGCCGCCTGGGAAAGATTCTCGGGCCTCGGGGGCTGATGCCAAGCCCTAAAACCGGTACCGTTACCCAGAACGTTTCCGCGGCCGTCAGGGACATTAAAGGCGGAAAGATTGAATTTAAGGTGGATAAGCAGTCAGGCATTCACGCGGGGATCGGCAAGATTAATTTCACCGAGGATCAGATTTTGGAGAATGCCTCAAAGGTTATAGAGGCGATAACCCACGCCAAGCCCGCTTCGGTAAAGGGAAATTTCATTAAGTCCGTCTCTATTTCCTGCAGTATGGGGCCCGGGATTAAGGTGGCGCTATGATAGACAATATAGGAAGTTTTGTCCGCGGTTCTTTGGTAGAGGGCCTAAAAGAAGAAATAGGCAAGTCCGAGAGTATTTTTGTGGTGCAATATTCCGGCCTTGCCTCTAACCAAATGTCTAATCTGAGAAAGGCCTTGAGATTGAATCAATCCAGGCTCCTGGTGACAAAGAATACCTTAATCCGGCGCGCTCTCGCCGGAGCCCAGGCGCAGGGATTAGAGCCGCTTATAGACGGACAGGTTGCCCTGATCTTCGGTTATAGCGATATAGCCGCGGTTTCTAAGAGCCTTACCGCCTTCGTCAAGGAAAATCAGAGCCTTGTTTTAAAAGGGGGGGTGTTCCGCAGCCGTATCCTGAGCAAAGAGGATATTAATACTATCGCGAGGCTTCCTTCTCGCGAGGCACTGCTGGGGCAATTAGTAGCGGCTCTTATGAGCCCGCTCTCAGGTTTAGTGTATACCCTTAATGGTACTTTAAATAAATTAGTAGTGGTATTGAATCAGATTAAAGAAAAAAAGCAATAACAGGAGGTTACCATGGCAGTTAAAGATGATGTAATCAAGGCAGTTGAAGGAATGACCGTATTAGAGCTGGCGGATTTAGTCAAGGATCTCCAGGAGAAGTTTGGTGTTTCCGGACAGGTGGCGGTAGCGGCAGGGCCTCAAGCAGCCGCGGGAGCCGGCGCGGCCGCGGTTGCTGAAGAGAAGACCGCGTTTACCGTGGTGCTTACCGCGAGCGGCGCGAATAAGATCGCGGTAATTAAGGAGGTACGCACAATGACCAGTCTCGGCCTTAAAGAGGCAAAAGACCTGGTAGATGGCGCGCCTAAGCCGATTAAGGAAAGTGTGCCAAAGGCGGAGGCGGAAGAGATGAAGAAGAAGTTAGAGGCCGCCGGAGCAACGGTAGAATTAAAATAGCGGCGAATTAATAAAGTTCTCGAGTTCTCGGTTCTTGAGTATAAATCTTGAGTATAAAGATGAGCGAACGAAAAAATTTTGCCAAGATAAAAGAAGTATACAACCTGCCGAATCTCTTAGACCTGCAGCTGGGCTCTTATACTGAGTTTTTGCAGGCGGAGATTGATCCGGCCAAGCGCAGGAATATCGGCCTTCAGGAAGTCTTTAATGAGATATTCCCCATAGAGAGCTTTGACCGCCAGGTACGCCTTGATTTCTTGAGTTATACCCTGGGTAAACCAAAGTATGACATGGATGAATGCCGCAGGCGCGCGATGAGCTATGCCGCGGCATTAAAGGTCAGGTTTAAGCTCACCACTCCGCACGAGGCCAAGGAGCAGGAATCTTATTTTGGGGAGATTCCCCTAATGACCGATACAGGGACCTTTATTATTAACGGCGATGAACGTGTGGTTGTCTGCCAGCTGCAGCGTTCTCCCGGCGTCTCTTTTGAAGAAGAACTGCATCCTACCGGAAAGAAGATATACTACGGCAGAATTATTCCATATCACGGCGCCTGGCTTGAATTCAAATACGATCTTACCGAAGTTATTCTGGCCTATGTTGACCGTAAGCGCAATTTTCCCGCCACCCAGATATTAAGGATTATGGGATACTCAAGCGACGACGATATCTTAAACGCCTTTAACTCCCATCCGCTTTATCCCCAGATACTCAATACCTTAAAGAAGGATTATACCAAGAATAAGGAAGACGCGCTTATGGATTTTTACCGCAAGATGCGCCCTACCGAGCCGGTAACCCCCGAGTCCGCGGAGAATCTTTTCTACAGGCTATTTTTTGA
>SCPY01000126.1 GCA_004299495.1 bacterium
CCTCAATGCTCTCTTTAATCCGGCTGCCTGAGTATTTACGGCTGCCCTTAAAAGAAAGATGCTCCAGCAGATGGGCAATGCCTTTATGCGGCTTATCCTCATACCTTCCACCGGCGCCAATCCAGATGCCTAAGGCCGCGGAATTTCTCTGAGGCATCTTATGGGTAACTAATCTTAATCCGTTATCTAAAGTTGATTTACCGTACATTTACCTCAACCCCCGGATGAACTCGCCCGCCTTAGCGGCTAAATCCTTTTTTCCGATGTTATCCCGGATAACCCTGATCACCGCGCTCCCCACAATCGCGCCGTCGGCAATCTTAAAAACCTCTTCCACCTGCCGGCGGGTAGAGATGCCAAAACCCACGCACAGCGGCTTTTGGGTGTATCTTTTAATGGTTTTGATATTCTGCTTTAAATCAGCCGGTAAACTTGCCCTTTCCCCGGTTACCCCGGTCAAAGAAACGTAATAAATAAAGCCGCTCGCTGCCCTGCTGATTGAACGTATTCGCCGCAAGGAACTCGTCGGAGAAAGGAAAAATATGGTTTTAAGTCCTGCCTTCCGGGATAGGTCCGCCAGCCATTTATCTTCTTCGGGAGGAAGATCGGGAATAATGATGCCGTCTAATCCCGCGCTTTTAGCAGCGCTTACAAACCTCACCTGGCCAAAGGAAAAAATAGGGTTATAATAACCCATCAGGCAAAGCGGAATATCGGTTTCCTTTCTCAGGCGTTTTACTAAAGAGAATACGTCATAAAGATTAATCTTTTTCTTCAGGGCATACTCTGACGCCTCCTGAATAATCGGTCCGTCAGCCAAAGGGTCTGAGAAAGGCACTCCCAACTCAATAATATCCGCCCCTCTTTTTTCTAATTCTAAGACTAATTGTTCGGTTATCTTTAAGTCAGGATAACCGCAGGTCAGGTAGACAATCAGCGCTTTCTTGCCTTTGGCTTTTAGCGCTTTAAATTTTTGGTCAATTCTATTGGTCATAACTTAAGATATTCCCTGATTATTCCGATATCCTTATCCCCTCTTCCGGAAAGATTAAGCACCGCGATCTTCTTTGATTTTATTGTCCGGCTTAATTCTTTAAGATAATATATGGCGTGAGCCGATTCAAGGGCGGGGATTATGCCCTCGGCCTCAGAAAGCAACCGAAGCCCCTCTAAGGCCTGGGAATCGGTAACGGTTACATACCGGGCGCGTTTTATTTTCTGATAATAACTATGCTCAGGCCCGACTCCGGGATAATCAAGGCCCGCGGCTATGGAATGGGCGATTGCAATCTGGCCGTCTTTATCCTGCAGCACCAGGCTCTTTGAGCCGTGCAGCACTCCAGGCCTTCCCTTGGTGAGCGTGGCCGCGTATTTACCGCTCGCCAGCCCTAATCCCGCAGCCTCAACCCCGATAAACTCAACTTTTTTATCTTTGAAAAAAGGATGAAACAGCCCCATCGCGTTGCTTCCGCCGCCAACACAAGCAACCAGATAATCCGCGAGGCGGCCTTCCGCCCGCATAATCTGCCGCCTGGCTTCCCGGCCGATTACCGCCTGAAAATCCCTTACCATCACCGGATAAGGATGCGGCCCGGCTACCGAACCGATAATATAATGGGTGGTGCGTACATTGGTTGCCCAATCGCGGATTGCCTCATTCATCGCGTCTTTTAGGGTTTTGCTTCCGCTTGAAACAGGAATAACCCTCGCGCCCAAAAGCTTCATCCTGAACACATTAAGCTCCTGGCGCCGGATGTCTTCCTCTCCCATAAAGATGTCGCACTTTAATCCAAAAAGCGCGGCGGCGGTTGCCGTGGCCACTCCGTGCTGGCCGGCTCCGGTCTCGGCAATCACCCTGGGCTTTTTCATCCGCAGGGCAAGCAGCCCTTGAGCGATAGTATTATTTATTTTATGCGCCCCGGTATGCAAGAGGTCTTCGCGCTTAAGGTAAATCTTTAATTTTCCACCCAATGCCTTTGTCAGGTTACGGGCAAAATATAGCGGGGTGGGCCTGCCGCAATAATGTTTGAGGTAATAATTAAGTTCCTGATTGAAAGTTTTATCCCTCTTTGTCCTATGATACTCCTTCTCAAGCTCATCCAAGGAGGACATCAGGACCTCAGGAACAAATTTTCCGCCAAAACCATTAAAATGCCCGGTTTTATCTGGTAACATAATTTGTATCGTAATGGTAGCAAGAATGATGAGCAATTCTTTTAAGCGAGCTTAGGAGCGCAGGAACACGCTTATGAGGCCGCAGCGAAAAGCAGGGGGACACGGAAACTGACCACCCAGGATTACCCGCAGAGGCTCGCGAGGGAATTTCCGAGGGGGAGCCCCCGCTTTGAGCAAGGCCGAATGTTCCGAGCACCTGTGCGAGCGCAAAAGAATTGCTTATCATTTTCACCTAACGTTTCCTTGATATGTTGATAAGTGCTTGATCCGCTTAAGCATATTCGGATGAGTGCTTAAGACTTCCAATAACCTGTCCGCGAATCCAAGGCGCAGGCTTTTGGCGTTAAGCGATGCCAGCTCACTTGCGTCAATGGTCCCGGACTTATCCAGGTCTAACTGGCGCAGCTCTTTTATCTCATTTAAAGCGCAGGAAGGGTCGTTGACAAAGAACGCCTTAAGCCCCTCAACTTCCCTTAAGGATTCCTTGTCAGTGCGCGCCGAGCCGTAAACTAATTTATATAACGCGGTAGCTAAATTATTCGGAGCGCTTCCCAGCTCTACCGCGCCCCTGTCGGCGAAATATTCCCTGATTCTTGAGGCATAAAGCACTAAAAGGTTAGTGATAAAATAGAAAATCATTGCCGCAATGCCGATTAACGCGGTATTTCCGGAGCCCTCTCTCCTGCGGTCCCTGAAATACAACGTATGTATGGCGATACGATAGAGAACAATCGGTATCACCGAGAGCAAAGTAATGGTCAGTACATCCCGGTTCTTAAGGTGCGATACTTCATGCGCCAGCACCGCGCGCAATTCATCCTCATCCAGCAAATTCAAAATACCCCGCGTAACGCACACCCGTCCGTCAGCGCTCCATCTGCCAAAGGCAAAGGCATTGGGAATTGAGGTATCGGCAACCCCCACCCTGGGCATGGGGATTCTGGCCGCGTCAGCCAGGCCGCTGACCGTAGCGTATAACTTAGGGAATTCAGACTTAGAAACATATCTTATGTGCATCGACCATTCAATAAGTTTAGGGCCAATCAGATATTGGACACCCAGAAATACAAGCGACAGCAAAGAATAGAACCAAAAATTATATACGCCCATGGAATACGATATCGCGACCACAATGCCGTAGACAATGCTGAATAAAACCCCTACCAAAAGCCACATCCTTAATTTTAATCCTACGATTGACATATTTGCCTCCCCATCATATTTTTGCGGATTATCTACCTATTATAACAAAGCGGATATACTTTTCAAGGATAACCTACAGGTCATAAAATCATTTTTATGGATTCTAACAGATTGGAGGGACGCACCTTGTGTTTTACCAGGCACTCCCGGGCGCCTAAAGCCTTTACCCTTTTTATCTCCTCGGGAAGGTCCCTGCCTGTCAATACCACGATGGGAATATTCTGAAGCGAGGGGTCATCTTTGCAGATTTTAAGAAATTCAAAGCCGTCCATCTCAGGCATAATCAGGTCAAGC
>SCPY01000127.1 GCA_004299495.1 bacterium
CTTTTTTATTTTGTTATTAGGGGGGCACAGTAATTGCTTTCGCGGTTTTGAAGAGCCTCTCATGCACGATATTTCTGAAGGGCATTTCTGGAAGGCCGCTTTTAAGGCAGGCCTTTTACTTATAAATACGATTTTTATTTTTCTTGGCTTTATGGGTATATGGTTATTCAGGCAGGAATGGAGCAGGTCAATTGCCTTGTTGATACCAGTTACCTATACTGTCCTGTTGCACACCTTTTATGTGGCTGCGCCCCGGCTGCAGATGCCTATGATGCCGTTTTTGCTCGTATTTTCCTCTTATGCCTTGATAAGAAAACTGCCTGATTTTAAAGTGAAACCAATTACAGACGGAGAGACGCATGGATAAAATTAAGGGAAAGAAGATATTTATCAGCGGCGGAGCCGGATTCATCGCCTCACACCTCATTGAGCGCCTGGCGCAGGATAACAAGATAGTGGTCTATGATAATTTCTGCCGTAATGCCATACGTTTCCTTAAATACCGTAAGATGCCTAATCTTAAGGTAATACACGGAGATATCCTAGACGCGAAATTATTGAAAAAATCCGTAAGGGGATCACATATCTTCATACACTGCGCTGCTATCGCCGGCATATACAGCGTAGGGAAAAAAACCAGCCATACTATCAGAGTCAATTTCTTAGGGACCGGTAATTTCCTGGAGGCGATTAAGGATTTGGAGGTGGAAAGGTTTGTGGATTTCTCAACCAGCGAGGTTTACGGCCCGTTTACCTATAAGGGGACTGAAAACGACCTGACCACGCAAGGCCCGGTTTCGGAAAACAGGTGGGCATATTCCGTAAGTAAATTGGCCTCGGAGTACTTAACTTATTCTTATTTTCAGGAATACGCGATTCCGGCGGCGGCAGTAAGGCCTTTTAATATCTACGGCCCGCGGCAGGTGGGAGAAGGCGCCATTCATAAGATAGTTTATCAGGCGCTTAAAAACGAAGATATTACCCTTTATAACGACGGTACCCAGATAAGGGCATGGTGTTATGTTGAGGATTTCGCGGATGGGATACTGCGCATGCTTAGCAAAAAAGCGGCTGTGGGCCATACCTTTAATATCGGAAATCCGCAGGGCGCGGTTACGAATTTTAAATTAGCCAAGTCAATCATCAGGCTTGCCGGGTCATCCTCAAGAATAGTTTTTAAACCGCATCCCGGCCCTGAGGTACAGGTGCGCGTGCCTTCCATTGAGAAGGCGAAGTCACTCCTCGGTTTTGAACCTAAGGTGGGGCTGGAAGAGGGGTTGGCGCTGACTATAGAATGGTATAAGGGCCATAAGGTGTAACAGGCGGATAGCGTTAAACTTATGCAGATATTATTAGCGGGGGCATCGGGTTTTATCGGAAAGAACTTTATTAGAGGCGCTCCGGAAAACTGGCGTATTGCCGGTATTTACCGCTCTAACCCGGAATTTGCGCGGTTTGCAAAAGGCTTCAATAACCTTTCCGTATTAAAATGCGATTTAAGTAACCCGCTTGAGGCAAAGGTAAAATTATCCTCTCTGCCGGAATATTTTGATACCGGCTTATTCATATGGGGTAATTCCGATATAGGGCTTTCCTGCAGGGAGCCGCTAAGCGACTTAAAGGATAACCTGGAGAGCCTCATTAACCTGGTTTCCAACGTAAAATTCGGCAGGTTCATCTTTATGTCTTCCGGAACGGTGTATATGGGTCAAAGCGGGGCTGTTGATGAGGCTAAATTTCTCGCTCCCACCGCCCCTTACGGGGTTAGCAAGCTTGCCAGCGAATTATACCTGCGTTTTTTCGCTGAAAAAACCGGCCAGATTAAGGAATGCGTGAATATCAGGTTTTTCGGGGCATACGGGCCGATGGAGCCGGCGCGAAAGATTTTTACTAATCTAGTTAAAAGGTTTTATATTGAAAAGCGGAATGAATTTACGCTTGGCGGAGACGGAAAGAATTTGATAGACGCAATGTACATAGAGGATACGGTTGAGGCATTAAAAAGGATTATCCTCGCGGAAAAAGCAAATCTTACGCTAGACCTGTGCAAGGGAGAACCTATGGCATTAAGGGAATTGGTATTAAGGGTTGCGGATATATTGGGCGTTAAGAATGCCCGGATTCACTATGAAGGCGAGTCAAATGAGAGTATAACCTTTTACGCTTCGCCTGAAAAAGCGGAGAGGCTGTTTGGCTTACGGGCAAAGGTGCCCTTGGACGAGGGGATTATAAGACTTAGGGACTATATTACAGGAGTTGTAGCAAATGCCTAAATTAGCTGTTTTGGGAGCAAGGCCGGTAAGAAAAAAAACTTTTCCTCATTGGCCGGTTTATGGTAAGCAGGAGGAGTTGCAGTTAAGGCAGGTCTTAAAAGGCTCAAGCTCTGAAATCGGAAAAAGGGTGGGCAAGATAAAGGAGTTTGAGGAGAAGTTCTCCGCCTATCACAAGGTAAAACACGCTGTTGCCTGCACTAATTGTTCGCACGCCCTGGAGATAATGTTAAAGATTGCCGGAATAAAAGAGGGCGATGAGGTGATTGTGCCTTCTTATACCTTTATTGCCACTGCCGGAGCGGTTATCCGCTGTCAGGCCAAGCCTGTATTTATTGATATCAGCTTAAAAGACCATCTTCTGGACATAGATTCAATTGAAAGGTTAATCACTACACACACCAAGGCAATAATACCGGTTTATTTCGGGGGGAATATCCCGGATATGGACAGGCTAAACAGCATTGCGCGGAAATATAATCTTGCGGTAATAGAGGATGCCGCGCAGGCGCACGGGGCAAAATGGAACGGCCGGTTTGTGGGAAACTTCGGCCTTGCCTCCGGTTTTAGTTTTCAGTACAGCAAGAACATGACCGCTAATGAGGGAGGCGTAATTCTTTCCAATGACGCGGAATTTATAGAAAAATGCTGGCAGTATATCTGGCACGGAAGGAAGAAGGGCGGGCTTTGGTATGAGCATTTCTGGGTAACCTCTAATTTCCGCCTCACTGAATTGCAGGCAGCTGTGCTTATTGCCCAGCTCGGCAGGCTTAAAAAACAGAATGAGACACGGCATAAAAACGGGTTATATCTTGATAAAAAGATAAGCGCTTTGGACGGGCTAATTCCGCTTACTTGTGATGTAGGAATGGAGATGCACCCCAGGCATTTATATATCTTAAGGTTTGACCCTGAATTTTTCGTAGGAGTTTCTAAACAGCAGATAGTTAAGGCCCTTAACGCGGAAGGCATCCCTGCCTTATCGGGATACGGATTTCCTCTTTATAAGAATCCTGCTTTTGACGGCCTTAATGTTTATAATCCCAACGCGGAAAAGGCATGCAAAGAGCATATCTGGCTGCTGCATAATAACCTTTTAGGGAAAAAAGAAGACATCGACGATATAATAGCCGGGTTTGAAAAAATAGTTGAAAACAAAGAGGAGCTGCGTAAAATCAAATGAGTGTTGTTACGCGTGAAAAATTAAAGGCTGATTTTGAGAATTTCTTAGCGGCAGGAATGAAAATTGCCGTGCATAGCTCCTTAAGTTCTCTGGGTTATGTCGAAGGAGGGGCTACCGAGGTGATAATGGCCTTAACTGACATCATCACTTCTTCCGGCCTGATTATGATGCCGACATTTACCTATGGTAGGCAGCCGTATGACCCGGACGTAACAATTTCATATACGGGGATTATTCCGGAGACATTCAGAAAGATGGGCGGAGTAGAAAGGAGTTGCCATCCTACGCATTCATATTGCGCATGGGGAAGAGGCGCGAAGGATATCCTCTCCGGCCATGAGGTAGAAGAACCTTTTAAAAAAGGCACTCCTTTGGAAAAGTTCGCCCGCCAGGGAGGTTTTGTGGTATTGCTCGGAGTTACGCACGCGGCTAATTCGCTTATTCATGTCGCGCAGGAGGCAGCGCAGTTACCGTATTTGAACAGGCCCAAAAAAGTACTGGTAAAAAAAGGCGCAGGCTTTAAAGAGGTTATAGCAAGGAGGGCAGGCTGCAGCCTCGGCTTTGATAAGATAGCGCCTTTCCTGGGTGAGGATGATTTGGTGCGTAAATATACGGTAGCAGAGGCAGAGGTTTTGTTTATGAACGCAAATGATGTGCTGGTAAGAGGAGAAAAGACGCTCAAAGAAAATCCGTTTCTACTTGATTGCGGGAATCCGGATTGTTTTGCCTGCAATGAAATGAGAGCGTTTAAAATTTAAGGAATTTATGAGTAAAGACTCTCCCATAATAATCCTTGGCGCGGGATGCGCGGGGCTGACTGCCGCACACAGGCTGACAAAGGCAGGCAAAAAGGTAATTATTGTTGAAAGGGAAAGTAGGCTCGGCGGCCTTGCGCATACCGCCAGCCAAGGCAGTTATTGTTTTGACTTCGGGCCCCATGCCTTCCATTCCAAGTCTGACGAGGCGGATGAAGTATTTAAAGAATTTAGTGCTGGCAGGCACAAGAAGATTTACATGAAGGCCTGCCTGCTTTTGCGCAGGAAATATTTTGATTATCCGCTGAAATTCGGACAGGCGGTTTTAAGGTTAAGCCCGTTTTTTACTCTGCGGATGCTTGCGGATTATCTTGCCACCAAAATAAGGGATAAAATCAGCCCTATGCCGGAGGATTCGTTTGAGGCCTGGGGCCTGAGGCGCTACGGCAGGGCTATGTATGATATGGCATTCGGCAATTATTCCAGCAAGGTCTGGGGTATGCCGACGAGGCTGCTACACAAAAAGCTCGCCCAGCAGAAGCTTCCGGATATGAAATTCTTTGAGCTGGTTAAGGAGACCTTTGGGGCAAAGGGCGCAAAGCAGAAGATACTTTACTCCGCTTATTTTTACCCTGACGGCGGCATAGGCAGGGTTTTTGAGTCAATGGCAAAATCCTGCGTTGATTCCGGGGCGCAGATCTTTATGAATTCATACGCCTCGCGCATACGGATGGAAGCAGGCAGGGCTGTTTCCGCGGAGATTAGCGGTGAAAAAGGCAGGTTCGAGTCCGCCTGTTCCGGGATTATCTTTACCGTACCTATTCCTGATGTGATAAAAAATATTTTTCCCCGTCCGTCGGAGGAGATTGTTAATTCCAGCCAGGGGCTTGTTTACCGTAACCTAATCCTTGTGTTTATGGAGGTAGATTCTCCGAATGTTACAAACCAGCTTATGGTGTATCTTTTGGATAAGGATTTTGTTTTTAACCGCATAGGCGAGCAGAAAAACGTTGAGCCCGGAATGATACCCGGGGGAAAAACTATCCTTAGCATGGAAATATGCTGCGGGGATAATGACCCTTTGTGGGAGGCAAGCGATGAGCGACTGTTTAAGCTGGCAAGGCAGGACCTGCTTAAGCTAAAAAAAGTTCCGGATAAGTCCATAAAGAATTTCTGCGTAAAGCGAGTAAGGCAGGCATACCCGATATACGACCTTAATTTTGATAAAAACCTGAACGCCGCGGTTGAGTACCTTTTCGGGCTAGAGAATGTCTTTCCCTGCGGCAGGCAGGGTTTATATATCAACAATGATATACACGACAGCATGCAGATGGCGCTTGAGGTTTCCCTGCATATCCTTGAGGGAAGGGCTAAGCGGGATTGGAATGAAAAGGTGAGGTCATACCTTAACTGGAGGCTGAAGTAGTTGGTATGAAGAATAAGGCTGCAATTTTTCTGGCAGGTATAATGGGCTTAAACCTTATACTTACGCTAATCGGAATTAACTGGGGCCTGCCTGACCGTTGGTGTGTTGATGAGCAAGCGGCAAATTCCCTGAAACTCTTAGCCTCCGGCTCAATATTTAGCGTTGTCACCAATGTGCACCCGCAGCTCTATAATTTATTCTTGGGTGCGCTTTTTATCCCTTATATCGCGCTTAAGAAAATCATCGGTTTTCCTTTGCTGGATGCTGCCTCAATGGCTGGGATTTCCTGGATGGAGATGGCGCATAATTACCCTGGGTTTGCAACCCAGATTTACTTAATTGCCCGGGTTTCTTCCGTATGCTTGAGTATTCTTACGCTTTACCTTTTATACCGCATCGCGAAGATTATGCACGGAAAGAAACCGGCGCTGTTTGCCTGCCTTACTTTAGGGGTGAGCATGGGCTTTGTTGAGACTAATCATCTGGCAAAACATACCAGCTTAGTCGTCTTTCTTGTGCTCTTGGTACTCTTTTTCTGCCTGAAGGCCGTCACTAAAATTATGCATATGCGCAGGTATATTTATCTTGCCTCGTTTACCTGCGGCCTAGCGGCAACAGCAAAGCTTGACGGTATTATTTCCTCCCTTTTTATTCTAGGAGCCTTTGTTTATTTTGCTTTTCAGAATAAGTTTCACGGCCATTCTGAAGAGAGGATAAAGCTTATTACCATGAAATTTATGCTTGCCTGCGCCTTATTGTTTGCGGCAGGGGTTTTAACCGGCTGGCCGGCGGTACTGGTAAGCTTCGAGAGGTATTATCAGACACGTTACACTAATAACGGCATTTTTTACGGAGGCTTTCACAAGCCGAGTCTGCCTTATCTTTTTGCCGTAGCAGAGAAGTTTAAAGACAGCGTTATCCTGCTTGTGCGCAATTTCAGCCTGCCTTTAGGCGTATTTGTCTTCTGCGGGATATGGGATTTCCTGCGCAATATAAGAAAATATCCCTATGCCGCAGTGATCGGCACTATGCTTATTCCTTATATCTTTATCTGCCTTGCCTATTTTACGGAATACCCCGGCATATCCACAAAACTTATCGTTCACGCAATTGTTATTTTCTCCATATTCAGCGGAAAAGTTATCGCTGATTT
>SCPY01000128.1 GCA_004299495.1 bacterium
GAGATCCCCCATCTTGGCGCAATTCTCAAGCGCCATAGAATACGCCACCCACCCTCGGATCTGGGGGATCTCCGAGTTTTCGCAGGTAATAGAGGCGTTTGATAAGGGAGTGCAATCCATTATCATCGGAGAGAAAACCCCGGAGCAGATAGCGGCTGAAGTGCAAAAGGTCAAGGAAAGAGAATTGGCAAAGAAAAAAGCCAAATGAAAATTAAATCTACCCTGGAAAACTATCTTTTTGTCCTGCCGGCGGTTATCATTTTTTCCATCTTTTATATCTATCCGTTCATGCAGGTTTTTCTCTTGGGTATGTCTGATTGGGACGGCATCTCGGTTACGAAAGCTTTTGTGGGCTTGACCAATTTTAAGGAGATAATGTTTTCCGACCCTCCCTGGTGGCAGTCAATGCGCCAGGCCGGATGGATTACCCTGGTCGCCTTAATTTTTCAGAATGCCCTGGCCTTTCTCCTGGCCTGGGCCTGCGACAGGGAAATAAGATTAAAAAACTACTATCGGTTGATATTCTTCCTGCCGCCCATTTTATCGGAGGTAGTGGTGGGTTTGGTCTGGGGATGGCTTTTGGAAGGCAACTACGGGCTTTTGAACAGCTGGCTGGCAAACTTGGGGCTTTCGCACCTGGCCAGAAGCTGGCTTACCGACCCTAAAACCGCGCTCAACTGCGTGGCAATAGTGCATTGCTGGAAGGGCTTTGGCTGGGGATTCCTGATTTTTCTGGCAGGCCTGCAGACTATACCGCGCGAACTCTACGAGGCCGCGCGGGTTGATGGAGCCAATTCCTGGTCTATGTTTAGAAAAATTACCATTCCCTTAATGATTCCCGTGGCGATATTAGTTTCCATACTCACCGTCCTGGGCACGATGCAGGCGTTTGTCCTGATTACGGCAATGACCGGCGGAGGGCCGGGCTATCACACCGAGGTTCCGGTGTTAAGAATTCTTGCCTCAATGAGGGGGTCTTCGCGTTTTGGCTATGCATGCGCTCAAGGCATTATCTTTGGGGTGATATTGATTTTTATCTCTTTTATCCAATACCGCTTTTCTAAGAGAAGCCAGGCAAAGGGAGCATGAAAAACAGCGTATAGCGTAGAGCGCATAGCGTATAGTAAAAAGAAAAATATTTTATTTTCTTTACCTATCCGCTATCCGCTATCCGCTATCCGCTAAACGCTATATGAAGAATCCAGTATATTATAAAACCAAACGCATAACGGTTAATATTCTGATTCATATCTTTCTCCTTACCGTGGCGGCAAGCTGTATTTTCCCCCTGCTGTGGATGGTCGGATCAAGCTTAAAGACGCAAAGCACCATATTCTCCGACATGTCTTTAATTCCCCGTCAGATGCACTGGGACAATTATTATTGGGCATGGAAGGAGGGTGGTTTCGGCCGTTATTTCATCAACAGTATTTTTTATACTACTTCGGTAGTAATCGGCATCATTATTGTTTCCTCTCTGGCGGCCTATGCCTTTAGCCGCCTCAATTTTCCCGGCAAGAATCTTTTCTTTTACGCCTTTATGGCGGCGATGATGATACCCATTCCGGGAAGCTTTGTCCCCCTCTATGTCCTGCTGAATAAATTACATCTTAGAAATACCCAATTGGGCTATATTTTGTGTATGATTAACGTGGGTTTGTCTACCAGCATATTTTTGCTGAAGACCTTCTTTGACAAGATGCCCAGGGAGCTGGAGGACGCGGCGCGTATTGACGGCTGTTCTAAATTCGGCATCTGGTGGAACGTGGCCCTTCCCCTGGCCAAGCCGGTCCTGGCAGTGGTGGTGGTTTTTAACGCCCTCAACGTGTGGAACGAGTATTTGCTGGCCCTGCTGATTTTTGACAGCAAGCATCTTATGCCTCTTCAGGTAGCGTTAATGAAGTTTCACGGGGAATATATTACCCAGTACCATCTTTTAATGGCCGGCTTAACCATAGCGGCCCTGCCGATAATTATCGTGTATGTGCTGATGCAAAAATATATCGTTAAGGGCGTTACTCAGGGAGCGATTGTAGGATGAGAAGATATCTTTTGTCCTTTTTCGCTTTCTGCTTTCTGTTTCCCGCTGTCTGTTTTGCCCAAGACAGGCCGGAGTCTTCCGAGCTGATACTGAAGGCCTGGGCCGCGCAGGGGGAGAGAAAATTTGACGAGGTTTTTAAAATTACCCAGGAATGTATTGACCTGTATAAGGAAAAGGCCGACAGCCAGCACGCGGGGCTTAAGGATTACCCCGCCAAAGACCAGCTTCCCTTAAGCGATGTGGCGGTGGCGTATTTTATTCAGGCGGAGGCGCTTATGCGCCAGGAAAAACTCCAGGAAGCAAAAGAAAGATTTCAGGCGGTGATTGACCGTTATCGTTACGCGGTTGCCTGGGACCCTTCAAGAGGGGTGTATTGGAAGGTCGCGGGCGTTGCCCAGGAAAGCATAGATAAGATTAGCCAGGAGCTTTCCGGAAAAGGAAAAGTTCCTCCCGCGGAGGTTAAGCCGCAGACGCCCAGGACACAGGTGGCGCTTTACGATTCGGGCAAAGAAGAAGTGGTGGATTATGAGAAATACGGAGAATTTACCAATATCGGCACTAAAGAATATAAGTATGTAATAAAAGACCAGGAAGGTTTATCCCGGGCGGTGGGTGAAGGCATTTATCCGAACACAACCTCAGTGCGCTGGGACCCGAATTTTAAAAAACTTACTAAAGAAGGGCGCCTTTCCGGTTCGCATTGGGGCTTTGTGCATTCTCTGGATTTAGAGGCGGCATTCGTAAAATGGGCGCTTTCCACCGAGCCGGAAGGGGTGAAGTTATTTTACACCGCGCTGATTTTAGAAAAAAGCGGCCTGCTTACGCACGCCTTAAAGGCATATTACGCGATTCTGGCGCATTATCCCGGGGCAATCGGCTGGACCTATTGGCATACTCCCTGGTATGTGGGCCAGGCCGCGATTTTCAAAATAAAGTATATCCTGCGCACGCATCCCGAACTGGGGTTAAAACTATCGGAGGCCAGAATCCGGATTGTCAACGGCTACGATAACAACATCGCCAATGACATTGTGATTACCAATCCGGGCAGGTTTGAAAGAATTCAGGCGAGAAGAACAGATGCCTTAGGCCTGGGTAAGCTTTTTACTCAGAAAAAGGAAAAAAAGGAAATAAAAAGGACGCTTGGAGAGGGTTCGGTGCGCCTGGTGCAGTATCAGGACTCTTCCTGGCAGCTTTTGGTAGAAGACAAGCCGTTTTCTGTGAAAGCAATAACCTATCAGCCCACCAAAATCGGGCAATCTCCGGATGAGGGGACCCTAGGCAACTGGATGCAGGAGGATTTTAACAAGAACGGAAAGATTGACGGGCCATACGACAGCTATCTGGAAGATAATCGCAGGCCGGCCGGAGATTTCAGGCTGATGAAAGAGATGGGGGTAAATGCCATGCGCCTCTACCATCATCCCAAACCCATCAATAAGGAGCTATTGCGGGACTTGCATAAGAACTATGGCATCAGGGTAATTATGGGTGATTTTCTAGGCAAATACGCCCTGGGCTCAAAGGCGCCCTGGAATCCCGGCACCGATTACAATAACCCCGAGCACAGAAAGAATATGCTTGAATCTGTGCGCAAGATGGTTGAAGATTCCAAGGATGAGCCGTATCTGCTTTTCTGGATTTTGGGAAACGAGAATGTCTATGGCGTGGCCTGTAACGCGGATAAGGACCCGGAGAGCTTCTTTAAATTTGCCAATGAGGCCGCGCTTTTAATCAAGTCTCTGGATAAAGAGCATCCGGTGGCGATTGCCAGCGGCGATACCTTATACTTGGATAAGTTTGCCAAGTTCTCACCCGACATAGATATCTTTGGCGCGAATGTATACCGGGGGGATTATGGCTTTGGAATGTTCTGGGATTCCGTAAAGGAAGAGGCGGACAAGCCGGCGTTTCCCACGGAATTTGGCTGTCCTGCCCATGCTGAAGGGCTGAGCCGGGAAGAGGCGGAAAGCGCGCAGGCCTCCTATCATCAGGCATCCTGGGAAGATATTGTTTTGAATATGTCCGGACGCGCGGGCGCGGGGAACTCCATCGGAGGAATTGTTTTTGAGTTCCTGGATGAGTGGTGGAAGGCCTATGAGCCCAAGAAGCACGACACCAAAGGTTTCTTTACCGGGCCGTTTCCCGACGGTTATATGCATGAGGAGTGGCTGGGAGTGGCCGGACAGGGAGACGGTAAAGACAGCCCGTTTAAGAGAAACTTGCGTAAAAGCTATTATTTGTATCAGAAGATGTGGAAAGAATAGGGTGAGGTGAAAGGAGGAGCGCAAAAGCAGAATTAAGAACTAAGAGCCAAGAAAAAATAAATGAAAAAGGAGGAAATAAAATGATAAAGAAAATTTTAACAATGGCGCTGTGTAGTATCTTTGTCGCGGGATTTTCTATTGCCGCTGATGAGCATCCGGCGTCAAAGGAGCATCCGGAGGCAAAAGGAGAGGTAAAATCATTTAGCGTTTACACCGACAGGCAGTCTTCGGATAATCACTACATCCCTTCGGGGTGGATGGGAGATTTTGGCGATATAAAGATTAACGACCAGTCAACGGATAATCCGCACAGTGGAAAGACCTGCATCCAGTTTGTTTATACCGCGAAGAAATCGCAAAATCAGGGATGGAGCGGGGTTTACTGGCAGAATCCGGCCAATAACTGGGGTTCAAAAAAAGGCGGATTCGATTTAACCGGAATGACCAAACTCACCTTCTGGGTGAGGGGGCAAAAGGGCGGTGAGATACTTCAGAAAGTAAAGGTCGGAGGAATCAAGGGTGATTACTCGGATACCTCTGAAGTTGAAATGGGCCCGATACAGCTTACCGATGCCTGGCAGCAGGTTACGGTCAATCTGGTAGGCAAGGACATTTCCTACATCAGCGGCGGCTTTGCCTGGGTGGCGACTGCCGACCAGAATCCGGATGGGGCTACCTTTTATCTTGATGACCTGAAGTTTGAGGCTGATTCCGCGATGAAGGAAACCAAGAAACAGGCGGAAAAGATGCCGTTCTATGTGTATGGGGACAGGCGTACTATCGGCAATCACTTTATTCCTTCCGGATGGATGGGCGATTACGGAGACCTGAAATTAGATACCGGTTGGAAAGAAACTCCCTATATGGGCGACAGTTGTGTCAAGATTATCTATAGCGGGAAAGGAGCCCAGGGAGCGCGCTGGGCCGGGATATACTGGCAGAATCCTGCCAACAACTGGGGTACCATAGACGGCGGTTTTGACTTAAGCGCCGCCAGCAAGGTAACTTTTTGGGCAAGGGGTGAAAAGGGCGGTGAACGCATTGAGGAGTTTAAGATCGGAGGCATTATGGGCGAGTTCTCCGATACCGACATTGCCTCAATCGGGCCTATCATCCTGACCAAGGATTGGCAGCAGTATACCATTGACTTAAAAGGAAAGGACATTTCCTATATCAGCGGAGGTTTCTGCTGGGCCACCAACGTGG
>SCPY01000129.1 GCA_004299495.1 bacterium
GCGCCCTTAAATATCTCTGACATCGCGGTAAAGGAGCAAGCGTTTGACTTATACCGGAAGCTTATTTTGAAAGGCCTGCGAGTATTGCTGGATGACCGAAACGAAAGCCCGGGGGTGAAATTCAACGATGCGGACCTTATCGGAGTTCCTTTGAGAGTTATTATAGGCCCCAAGGCGTTAGCGCGCGGAGAAATAGAGCTTCAGGGCAGGTCTGGAAAAGGCATTCAGCCGGTTAAAATAAGCGAGGCGCCTGAGATGGCCGCTAAAAGTATTTAGAGGCATATATGTATAATTACGCGCAAGAAACGCTGGAAAAGATAAATAACACGGTATGTGATTTCATTAAAACTTCAGGATATGAACTTATTGACGCGTCCCTGCGCAAGGTTTCCGGGGTTTTAAACCTGCAATTTCTTGTAGATAGGCCCGCGGGAGGAATAAGCCTCAGGGAATGCGCGGTTTTAAACGCGCAATTGGGCGCGCTATTAGATAAGGAGAATATCCTGGATGACCGGTATATCCTGGAGGTTTCTTCTCCGGGCGTGGACCGGCCGCTCAGAGGTGAGAAAGACTTCCTGCGCGCCAAAGGCCGCTACATAAGGGTTTTCTTAAGCGAGCCGCACGATGGAAAGATAGAGTGGGAAGGCGCCATAGGCCAGGTGAATGAGGGTGTTCTATCTTTGAGCGCCGGAGATGGTGTAAGGAGCATACCTTTGTGTAAAATTAAGAAAGCAAAACAGGTGATTAAATGAGCCCCGCGCTTTCTTTTGAATTCAGCGTCTTTGATAATTAAAAGGCGCGGGCAACAGGAAATGTTTATGGATATTAATGGTATGAATAAGAAAGAAGGTGCGTGGTGAACGGAGAATTATTGGCGGTTTTAGAGCATATGGAGCGGGAAAAGGGCATCAAGAAAGATATTCTTATTGAGGCCGTGGAGTCGGCATTGGTGAGCGCGGTAAAAAAGATCATTGATGTCCAGCCCGGGGTTGAAGTTAAAGTTTCCCTGGACAGGGAGACAGGAAAGATCAAGGCATTCGCGGGAGATGAGGAAATAAAGTCGGAGGGATTCGGCAGGATTGCCGCCTCTACCGCCAAACAGGTAATCATCCAGAAAATCCGCGAGGCGGAAAAAGATGTGGTATTCAATGAATTCAGTAACAAGGCCGGAGAAATCGTCAGCGGCACGGTGTACCGTTTTGAAAAAGGAAATATAATCGTTGACCTTATGGGCAAGGCGGAAGGAATCCTGCCTAAGAGCGAACAGATTCCTCAGGAGGAATTCCGCCAGGGCCAGAGAGTGAGCGCTTATTTGTGCGAAGTAAAAAAAGAGGCAAGAGGGCCTCAGATTATCCTGTCGCGGGCCCATCCCAATTTTGTCAAGAAGTTGTTTGAATTAGAGGTTCCCGAGATATATGAGGGGGTTGTGGAAATCCGGGCTATTTCCCGGGCTCCGGGAGAGCGGACAAAGATAGCGGTGTGGTCTAAAGACGATAAGGTTGATTCCGTGGGCTCTTGCGTGGGGATGCGCGGGGTAAGGGTGAAGAATATTGTGACTGAGCTGCACGGTGAGCGTATTGATATAGTGCGTTATAGCGAGGACGCGCATACCTACATTGGGGCGGCTCTTTCTCCGGCGGAAATTTCCGAGATCAAGCTGGACAAAGAAAACAAAAAGGCGCTGGTAGTGGTAAATCAGGACCAATTGTCCTTAGCTATCGGCAAGCACGGGCAGAATGTCCGCTTAGCCTCAAAGCTGCTGGGATGGGACTTAGATATTCGTACTAAAGACCAGATAAGCCAGCAGGAAGCGCAAGTAAAAGCTCCGGGAGAACCCGCAGAAGAAGCTAGGGAAGAAGCGGTGGAAAAGGCTGTTTCTCTGGAGGGCCTAAGCGGAGTGGGAGAGAAAACCGGTAAGGCGCTTATTGAGGCGGGATTTTCCGACTTGAAGGCGATTGCCGAAGCGGACGTAGAGTCTTTGACAGAGATTAAGGGCATCGGAAGACTTAAGGCAAAAAAGCTTATCGCGGAAGCGAAGAAATTAATTAAATAACCTAAAACCTCCAAGCGGGAATTCAGTTTGAGCGAAAGAAAGATACTAAAAGGAAAAATTATGGCTATAAAAAACGTGAAGGCTAAAACAGGTGCAAAGCAAGCCAAAGAGGAAAAGCCGGCTTCAGCGGCAAAGATAGCTCAAGCTAAAAAGCCGCAAGTAAAAAAATCCCTATCGGCAAAGCCGGCAAAAGCGACTGCCGCCCGGAAAATAAAAACAGTTAAGGCAAAAAAAGAAACCGCGCCTGCCGCGCCTAAAAAGAAGGTAGAGCTTTTAAAGAAGACGAGGGTATCCGAAGAGCACGCGCGGGTCAGTATTATTAAGCCAGTTGTTGCGCCGGTAATGTCCGCCCCAGCTGTTAAGACGCAGGCAATAAATCCGGTGCCGGAGCCAGCGGCTCAGCCGCGTATTGTAGTGCCGGCTCCAGCCAAAATCGAAGCGCCGGCAGCGAGGCTTCCGCAGTCTCCCTTAGAGCCTGCCAAGAAGCCGCAACCTGAAATTGTTCCAGAAGCCCCTAAAAAAGAAGAGCCGAAGGCTATTGAAATAGATATTCCGATAATGCTCAAGGATTTAGCGCTTGGCATCCAGGAGAAGCCGGCATCCCTGATTAAGAGGCTTCTTGAGCAGAAAATCATCGCGAACCTTAATTTTTCATTAGACGAAGAGCTGGCGCGGAAAATTGCCTCTGACTATGGGTATCAGATAAAAAGGAAGCCAACGGAAGAAGAGATTCTTTTTAAAGAGCATGAACTTGTTGATGCCGGAAAGCTAAAGCCTCGTCCGCCCATCGTGACCCTGATGGGGCACGTTGACCACGGGAAGACTTCGCTCTTGGACGCCATCCGTAACTCAAAGGTCGCGGATTCGGAGCATGGAGGCATCACCCAGCATATCGGGGCTTATTCGGTGGTTCTTCCCAAAGGCACCATAACCTTTTTGGACACTCCTGGCCATGAGGCATTTACCGCGATGCGGGCAAGGGGAGCTAAGGTAACGGATATCGTGGTTTTAGTAGTAGCCGCGGACGACGGCATTATGCCCCAAACCATAGAGGCGGTTGACCATGCCAGAGAGGCCGGGGTACCGATAGTCGTGGCAATCAATAAAATTGACAAACCGAATATAAATCTTGATTTGGTGAAAAAACAATTATCAGAGCTTGGCCTTACGCCGGAGGATTGGGGAGGAAAGACCATTACGGTGGGAGTTTCCGCCAAGACCGGCCAGGGCATAGATGATTTACTGGATATGCTGATTCTGGAGGCGGAAATGCTGGAACTGAAGGCAGACCCCTCGAGGCTCGCAAGCGGCGTGGTGTTGGAGGCAAAGATTACCGAGGGCAGGGGTACGGTTGCCACGCTTCTGGTTGAGAACGGAACTTTGAGGATGCAGAATGCCATTATTGTCGGACCGTACTTCGCTAAGGTCAGGGCCATGCTTAATGAATTTGGCAGGACAATATCCGACGCGCCTCCTTCAACTCCGGTTGCGATTCTCGGCCTTGCCGGCCTGCCTTCCTCGGGAGAAAAGTTTTTTGCCCTCACCGATGAAAAGAAGGCCAAGGAAGTGGCGGAAAAAAGAAAAACGGAGCTGCGCGAGAAAGAACTTAAGCCGATTAAAATGATGTCGCTGGAAGATTTATCCACCCAGATTAAAGAAGGAAAGGTTAAGGAGCTAAAGCTTATCCTGAAGGCGGATGTGGCCGGCTCGTTAGAGGCGATAAATGAGTCTTTGAAGAAGTTGGCTGTCACTGAGGTGAGATTGAATATTATCCATCAGGGTGTAGGGGCTATAAATGTCTCCGATATAATCCTGGCCGAGGCCTCCGGCGCGATCATCCTGGGGTTCCATGTGGATACTGACGAGCGCTCAAAAGCCGAATCCGATAAGGCCGGGGTGGATATCCGCACCTACAATGTTATTTATGAGTTGATAAACGACCTGAAGACCGCCCTGGAAGGATTATTAGAGCCGAAACTAAAGAAAATATTCCTTGGCCGCCTGATGGTCAGGCAGGTTTTTAAGTTGACAAAGTCGGGAATGGTAGCCGGCTGTTATGTGGAGAAGGGCAAGGTTACTCGCAGCGCAAAGGTGACGCTGATGCGTAACGGTGAGCCCGTATTTGAGGGAGCGCTCCAGTCTCTAAAGCGCTTTAAGGATGATGTTCGCGAAGTTACCGAAGGCATGGAATGCGGAGTGTCTCTGGCAAACTTCGCCGATATGATGGTAGGCGATGTGCTGGAGGCCTACGATATAGAAAAAATCGCCAGAAAATTATAATCGCAAGAAATAGATGTCAAAGAAGCGGATATTAAGCGGGATGCGGCCTACGGGCAAACTTCATCTTGGCCATCTATTCGGAGTATTGGAAAATTGGAAAAAACTTCAGGATGAATATGAATGTTTTTTTATGGCGGCGGATTGGCATGCCCTGATGTCTGAATATGAAAACCCGCAAAGCTTAAGAGACAATATCATTGATAATGCCGCGGACTGGCTGTCCTGCGGCATCTCGCCGGATAAATCGCATATTTTTATTCAGTCCCGGGTAAAAGAGCATCTGGAATTGCACATGATTTTTTCTATTCTTACCCCTTTGGGATGGCTTGAGCGCTGCCCCACCTATAAAGAGCAATTGCGCGAAATCACCAACCGTAACTTAAGCACCTATGGCTTCCTGGGATATCCGGTCCTGCAGGCCGCGGACATACTTTTGTATAAAGCGGATTGCGTGCCTGTGGGTGAAGACCAGCTTGCGCACTTGGAGCTGACCAGGGAGATCGGCCGCAGGTTTAACGGGTTGTATAAAAAGGAAATATTCGCAGACCCAAAGGCCATTTTAAGCGAGGCAAGCCGATTATTAGGCATTGACGGACGAAAGATGAGTAAGAGCTACGATAATGCTATCGCTATTTCAGATGAGCCGCAGGCGATACGCAAGAAGGTGCAGAGTATGTTCACCGACCCCCGGAGAATAAAGCTCTCTGATCCTGGACACCCCGAGAAGTGTAA
>SCPY01000013.1 GCA_004299495.1 bacterium
AAAAACTATGTCAGCCCTGTGTTTCCGGCATAGTTCCAGGCAATTAATGGTGCCGGTAAGGTTCGTATTGATAATGTATGCCGGATTATTACCAACGCCCGCCATAACCGAGGGCTCGGCAGAACACTCAATCATAAGCCCAAAGCCATGCTCAAGGCATAAATCCTCGGGATTCCTGATATCTGCATGGATAAAGGAAATCCTCTCGCTCTTGAGCCTGGCTAAGTTAAGCTCTGAGCCGCGCCTTTTGAGGTTGTCCAGGGCAATAATTTTAAGGCCGGGGTATTTCCTTTTAAAGGAAACCGCGAGGTTGCTTCCGATAAATCCCGCGCCGCCGGTTATAAGAATAGTTTTGTACTTAGAAATGGCCACTGCTGCAAATCTCCTCTAAAATCATATCTATATCGTATTTAAAATCCCATTCTGAATAGTGCGACCTGAATTTTGAGACATCCGAGATATACCAGATGTGGTCGCCGATGCGGTTTGCGGGATTATATTCGTATATTGCCTTTTTATTTAAGATTTTTTCTATCTTTTCTATGGCCTCTAATACCGAAATATTAGAGTGCCTGCTCCCTCCGGAGTTATAGACCTCTCCGGGACGCGGATTCTGATGAAAATGCCAGAACATATTCACCAAATCAAAGCTGTGAATATTGTCCCGCACCTGTTTTCCCTTGTAGCCGAAGATGGTGTATTTTATTCCCGCGGCTATGCATTTTACCAGATACGCCAGAAACCCGTGCAGCTGGGCGCCGCTGTGCGCCGGGCCGGTAAGGCATCCGCCGCGAAATATCCCGGTCTTCAGGCCAAAATACCTGCCGTATTCCTGGACCAGTATATCTCCGGCAAGCTTTGAGGCGCCGAATAAACTATGGGTGCAATAGTCAACGCTCATTGATTCGTCAATACCGCAGTAATACCTGTGCCCTTTGGCAAGCTCAAACCTCTTCTCTGATTCTACCAGCGGCAGCCCGTTGGGCCGGTCTCCGTAAACTTTATTGGTTGAGGTATAAACAAAGGTAGCTTGTGGAGAATATTTTCTGCAGTGCTCAAGCATGGCCAGGGTGCCGTTTGCGTTTACGGTAAAGTCGGTAAACGGCTCGCGCGCCGCCCAATCGTGGCTAGGCTGGGCCGCGGTATGGATAATGATATCAAAGCTATTTTCCTGAAATATCTTTTCTGTTGCCTGGCTGTCCCGGATATCCGCGTCATAGTGCGCGTATTTATCCTTGAGGCGTTCTTCTAACCTTCGCTTATTCCAGGAAGTCGATGCCTGCTTGCCGAAGAAATATTGGCGCATATCGTTATCTATGCCGAATATCTTATATCCACGCTCGGCAAAGAACACAGCTGATTCCGACCCTATCAGACCAGCAGAACCGGTAATTAATGCATTTTTCATATTTTAATTGTATATTTCCGATATAGAAACAAGGCGATTAATAGAGTTAAAAGGGTGATGGAATTGGCTAAAACAATAATCAAATCTTTCAAATACGCCCCATATAAAATCCAAAGGCCCACACCTAATGAAAGCTGGACAAGAGTAATTAGGCTTATATCTTTAGATGATTTCCCGCGATACATCTTAATTACTTGCGGAAAAAAGGCGAAACTGGTTAAGCAAGCGGCAGAAACTCCTATCAATTGCCAGAACATTGCGCGCACCTCTTAGGCTTGTGTTTGAAATCAAAAATATGCCCGAAAACTCTCGGGAGAGAGCGGAAAAAGAAGGATACATCGCTAAAATCAGAAACAGACATCAATCGGTTAAAAATAAATTCAGGATTAAGCGCGACCCCGTACAGGGATTGCACCAGCTCCATAATCTTTTCATCCGGAATAGGGCTTTTCATTACCGGGGCTTTCATATCAAAAGAGCTCCAATCCCGGGTTTTCAGCCATCCATTTTGCAGGCATTCCTCAAACAGCGGGGAACCGGGATAAGGAATCACCACCGTTGCCTGCATTGTATAGGCATAGCCTTTTTTCAGGAGCCATTTGCCCATATTTACGGTTTTCAGGGCATCCTCATAAGCCTCCCAGGGATAGCCAAACATTATGGTAATGTGCGGATAGAGGCCGCATTTACGCGCGAGCTTGCAGGAATCCATAATCTCGCCGACTAAGACATTCTTGTTTATCCTGTCTAATGTAGCCTGATTAGCGGATTCTATGCCGAATAGCATCAGCCGAAATCCCGCCTTTTTCATCAGGCGGTAATCATCCTCCGTTAAGGCGCCAAAACGCATATTGCAGTCAAGATTGACCTTACGGTTATAGCCGCGCTTAATCATACCCTCGCAGAAACCCCTAAGCCATTCCCCGATAGGAAAACTTCCGGAATCATCCATTATCTCCCTGACTCCGTATTTATCTATCAATATGCCTATTTCATCCAGGACATTTTCAACTGAACGGCCGCGAAACTTATTATACAAAGTGGGCCAGGAACAAAAGCTGCACTTTGCCCACCAGCAGTCGCGGCCGGACATAATATAAGTGCCGGGCGTACGCCTGTAATTACCGTTTTCATAAGCATAAAGCCGCCATTTTGTTAAATCGCGGTCTATCGCGGGCAGAGTATCTAAATCATGGTTGAGCTGGAATTTACCCGTATTTCTAATCTCGCCATTATCTCGGTAATAGACACCGGGCTCTAATTTTTCAGTTTGCGGCTTAGTGGCTTGGTGACTTTGCGGCCCATTAATAATTTTACATAGATTTAACAACAGAAAGTCATAATCTCCCCCTGTGAGCACGTAGTCAACCTGGCTGTTTTGGAAAGATTCTTCAGGTAAGGCGGTGACGTGATCGCCAAATAAAACGGTCAGCGGTCTCCAGTCCGCGGTCTCCAGTCTTTTAAGCGCGTTAATTATGCGCCAATGTTCCTGGATAACAGGGGTCTTTGTTTCAAAGGCGACGACATCAGGTTTTTCTTTGGCGATGAAATCGTAGAATCTGTCTAAACTCCAGCCTTCGGCGATGCAGTCATTCCAAATAACTTCGTAACCCGATTGTTTCAAAAGGGTTGCGGCAGTTGCCGGCACTACCGGATAAATATAGGTCGGCCTCTTGAAATACTGGAACTGGCGGTTCTGCGATAAAAGCGGAATGCCTTTAGAAGTATCTAATGGGGGGTATGAAATGACAACCTTCATTCTTCCTTTAGTTTTCCGGAAAATAGCCCTCTTATGAAAAATAAACCATATATAAGATGACTAAATATTATACCCCAGAAAACCAGGAAAATCAAACGAAAGTCTTTGCGTAAGCTAAAGATAAGCACAATGGTAAGGTAGAAAAAAAGAGCTGAATTGTAGAAAATTTTAAAGGTGGGATTTAACAAGGAGGCGGGCAATCCGGCCATGAGCCCTACTATAAACAACGAAGGAATAAAATAGGCAGGCCGGAGCGAAGTTTCCGGGAATTTCTTAACGAAATATCCCCTGTGCGTCGCGTAATTGGCAATCTGCTTAAGATGCGCGTAGAATAAACTGCGGCGATGATGATAGACCAGGACCTTTGGGTCATAAACAATCTTCTTCTTTAAGTCCCTGGCTATTTTTAAGCAAAAAACGGTATCCTCTCCCGGCCAGAATCCGGTGCTGAATCCTCCCGCTTCCCGAAACGCCTGCCTTCTTACTAAGAAATTACAGGAAGGATAATCATCCACAAACCTCTTAGGCCTTGGCAGGTAGCGGTAAACATATCCCGCGCTTACCAGAGGGGAACTATAAACCAGCCCGCTTGCCTTCTGCCTCAAAGTATCAGATTCAGGGGTTATTGCCGGCCCCCCCACTGCCGCGATCTCAGGGCCTGAAAAATGCCCTAAAGCGTTCTTAAGCCAATCCGCCGCCGGATA
>SCPY01000130.1 GCA_004299495.1 bacterium
CGCGAATGAAAATACAGGAGAAGTTTCTGATTATTGACGTAGTTTGTAATTTGCATTACCCAAAACCTGCCGGATTTCCTGTTTTCAATCCTTCCAAAGGCAAATACAACATAGTGGTCATTATCATTTAACTCATCATATATCTTATTCTTAAAGTCTACGACAAAAGCATTTACCTGATCAGCATGGGCTATCGTCGGTATTTTACTGTATAAATCAGCGATATCCTCGAGAGCAGGCAAAGGCAAGGCGGTTTCAACTTCAACCTGAGGCACTTTGCCCTTAGGTTTTGAGTTTATCTTTTTAGCAGGGATATAGGCCTGCTCTTGCGGCTGTTCGCTTTTTACATAGTCCATTACATTAAAAGGATGGCGGATTCCTTTCTCCAAATCCTCTAATATAATCACCAAACCTATTCCCGGCTCAACGGAGGCCAGGAATTTATACGAGCTCCCGGGAACCAAGCCCCCGAACGCCAGCTTACGCTTGGCCCATACGGTTAAATCAATGTGATGCCGGTATGGAAGAACGGGAAGAATTCTTTGTTTATTATTGAACGTATCTATCTCTCGGTTGAGCCCGGACAGTTTGTCCGGATTAGGGATGCTCCAGCCAATATCCCTGGCCATAGCAAACGTCACATCTAATTCTTTTCTAAGCGCTTCTCTGGTTTTCTCATCATCAGGATTTGATGAAATTGAAGGCTGTGCGCGCTTAAGCGGCGAAGATGATCCGGATTTACCATTATGCCCCGGCTGTCCAGATGACGCCTTAAGCTCAAGCTCCTCAAGCCCCTGCTTAATATTATTTAACCTCCTCTCGCTTATAGCCAGTAAGAGAGCCGCCTGTTTTAAGGATTCCTGTGATTGGTTAATATATTCATCATAGATTTCCTTGAGCCGATACTCTTCCCGGATAAGAATCTCAATAAATTTATCCAGCTGATTAACTGTTTCTTCTGCAGATAGCCTCCCTTCGCTGTTAATAACGTTTATCCTAAATGCTTGCGCCCAAGCCGCCAGCGTGTCGCGCAACTCTTTAGCCATTTGATAGCGGAAAAACACCGGAAAGGATTTCCAAGGCGTACTTCCTAATATCACGGCAAAATACGCGCTTAGGCCTATGCCTATCCCCAGATGCCAATTCCATGACCCGGTAAACACCAAAGCTATCCAGGTGCCGGCCAAGCCCGCCATAACCATCTGTTCAATAAACATGCCGGTTGCCGGCCTTGACTTCAGCATCCGTCTTACAATCCTGGCCGCCCCAATCCATAATATAGTAATGAGAGCCGGATGCGGCGTAACCGGCGAGCTGGAACCAGAAGAACCGTCGGCAGACGTCTTCTTCAACCAGCGCAGAACAGCGCCTTCGCCGGCAGGCGGCGGAGGATCCAGGCGGGACAGCCGAGAAATAAGCTCCCAAGTGC
>SCPY01000131.1 GCA_004299495.1 bacterium
AAGGAGGGCATCGCGAAGATATCCATTACCGAGAGCGGCTCCGCCGTATCCGAAACCGCGGGAATAAAATAAACGTTCTCATCAATTTTAAAGTCTCTGGCCTGCCGCTCCAAATCCTTCTTTATTTTTCCGTCCCCAACGCTCAAAAGCTGGACATCGGGAATTTGTTCTTTTACCTTAGCCAGCGCGCTTATTAAATACTTATGCCCCTTAACTTCGGATAAACGGGCAATGATACCCACTACCGGCCCGCCCTTTAGCCCGTATTTTTCTCTTATCTGTTCTCTGCTTTCCGCCTTCTGCCTCGCTCTTTCTGCCTCGCTCCTTCTGCTTATATCAATCCCATTATGCACCAAAATTACCCTTTCCGGATTAAGCCCGAAATATTCAATCAAATGTTTCTTTACCGGATCGGATATGGCAATAATAAACCTGCCCCAGCCGGGGAAAATACGCCTTCCCCAGCGCCTTTGATAAAAACCGTGCGCGGTAGAAACAAACGGGACGCCTGTATTATGGGAAACCCAAGAAGCCAAAACTCCGCTTACCCTGGTTTGGGCGTGAATTATATCAATTCCCTCTGACTTTATTATTTTCTTTAAAACGCAATAAGCAAATAGCAATTTGGGGCTGATAATGGATTTGGTCCTTAAAGGTAGATAAATGTTTTTCGCGCCACATGCCTCTACTCTCTCTATCCAATCTCCTCCACCTGAAGCAACATAAACCTTATGCCCCCTGGAGATTAATCCCCGGGATAGATTCAGGATATAACTGGATATACCTCCGGCATTAAAATGGTTGGCAAGAATGAGTATATTCATCTTCCCTCATGAGCCTTTAGCAGTTTAAGCACCGCCTCCTCAACCTCTTCAACGCTGATTCGCTTCATACATTCGACCGTGGCGCAGCGCGGTTCATAACAGGGCTGGCAAGGCAGCTCTTTTCGCATCAGGGTAATATTTTCCTCCGAAGGCAGATGCCTTTTAGGGTCGGTAGGCCCGAACAATGCCACCGCGGGGATCCCTGCCCCTATAGCAATGTGCAGTGGCGCGGTATCCGGGCAGATAAACACGCGGCAACGTTTAATTAAACAGGCAAGCTGATTTATGGTGGTTTTGCCGCAGGCAAAAATCGGCCTTGACTTCCGGGTTAACTCATTTAAGCGCTTTTGCTCTTCAGGATCCGGCTGCTCTCCGGTAAACACCACTCGTATATCCTTTGCCGCCAAGTTCTCGGATAGGCGTCCGATATATTCCAGCGGCCAGCGCTTGGTAAGCCATCTCTTTGAGGAACCCAGGTGTATGCCGACTAAAGGCTGGCCCTGATTAAGCCATGCGGAATCTAAAAATTGATCCACGTAACTCGCGTCTTCCTTAGACGGCCAAAGCTCAATCTTCCTATCCTTAAGCTCTATCCCCAGTATCTTTAAGACGCGAAACTGATGCTCCATCGGGCCCATGGCCAAACCGTCATCTCGCACCGCTCTATTCAGGAGAAAACCGAATTTTTTATTGCGGTAACCGTATCTTAAAGGAACCAGGGAAAGCGCGCCCATAATATGGCTCCTTCGGTTATTTTGAAGGTCAATTACCAAGTCAAAGTTCTTTCTCCTTAATTCCTTGCCTAACCTAAGCATGCCGAATGCGCCCCTATCCCTATCCTTAAAATCATAGATAATCAGCTCGTCGATATAAGGACAACGCGCCAGCGCGGGCGCGATATCCTTTCCCGCGATACAACTGATACGGCTGGGATGAGGGTATTTTTTGCGAATCGCCTTTAGCGCCGGGATAGAAAGGATGATATCTCCCAAAGCGCCCAGCTTTATCACCAGAATCCTTTTAGACACAAGCGCCTCCCGGTAAACCTCAATAGTCTTTTCTGCCATCTTTTCTAAGGTGAATCGGGAAAGCACCTTGAGGCGGCCATTTTTAGCCAGCGCGGAACTTAGTTCCTGGTCCCTCAAAACTCTGATGACAGCATCACCCATACCCTCAGGATCGCCGGGAGCAACCAGTATTCCGTCCACGCCATCGTCAATGATATCCACAACCCCTCCCACTTTCGTGGCCACCACCGGCACCCCGGCTGCCTGCGCCTCAATAATTACCCTGCCAAAAGCCTCGGGGACGGTAGTGGATAAAACCAAAAGGCTGACCTTTGAAAGTAATTGCGGGATATCGCGGCGCTCCCCCAGGAATTCAACTATATGCGCAAGCCCCAAACGTTTTACCAGAAGCCGCAAATCATCTTTATAATGCGGCTTGCCCTTAGGGCTTTCTCCCACAATCCATACCTTCATGCTGGGTATGCTGCGAGCAGCTTTTTGCATTGCTTTTAAAAAATAGGCATGCCCCTTAATGGGGGTAATCCGGGCGATTATGGCAATCACAAACTCAGTGCGGCTCTTTAATTCTGGAGGAATAAAAGTAAACTTTTCCATATCCACGCTGCGCGGGATATGGCGTATCCTCTCGGGAGGGACTAAAAAGTCGTCAATCATATGCCTGCCGATAAGTTGAGAAGGGGCAATCACAAACTTTCCCCAGCCCATCGCCTGGCTAAAGAGATGCTGGGAGTAATAGCCGTGGCAGGTAGTGATAAACGGCACATTTGTCTTTCTGCAGGCAAAATACGCGATCCAGGCGGGAACCCTGGAGCGCGCGTGCACAATTTCAATATTTTCTTTTTGTATAATCCTAGCCAGCTCGTCTACGCATTTGATAATGGAAAATAAAGATTTCTTGTTAACTTCTAATTTATAGTGGATTGCTCCGCATTCCTTAAGCGCGTCCTCAAGCCCTCCGCCAGCTGACACCACTACCGCCTTATGGTTATGGCTTACAAGATATTTTGCCATATCCACGGTACCGGTTTCTACTCCTCCGCAATTTAGTTCGGGTAATATCTGAAGAATATTCATAATGAGCACATAACTTCCCGCTATAATAATCTCTTTATCGCCTGCTCTACCACTAATCTATCATTTAGCTTTTTTATCGCCGGACGATTGTCCAGGGTATCTTTAATCTTACCGGCGACATTGTCCGAAGGGATAAGGAACACATGGCCATGACTTTCCAGGTTTCTCAAGAAGCGCTCATGCCTTAGGCCTGGACTTGAGAATTTCGATTTCATCCGGATGACCCCGGCGTATTTTCCCGATGATGCCGCCTCAGAAATCATCGATATGCTTTCTTCGGAAACCAAGACAAAATCCGACAAGCCAAGGATACCCCCTACCGCTTCTGGAATATTAAGATCGGAAGAGC
>SCPY01000132.1 GCA_004299495.1 bacterium
GGCCGCGGGTAAAGACGCCAGTTGGTCGGGAGTGGCGGCTTACGCGAAATATGATGTCAATGAATGGATGAGCCTGGCCAGCCGTACAGAGTTCATGAGTGACCGCCAGGGCGTAAGGGTGACTTCAGGAACAAATCAGGACCTCTGGGAAACAACCTTTACCCTGGAATTGAAGCCGTATAAAGAGTTGATTACCCGCCTGGAATACAGGCATGACGAATCCAGCTCCAACATATTTACCGATAACCAGGCATCCGTAGACAGCCAGGATACCATTGGGCTGCAGGTAATATATCCATTTTAGCCGGGAAGCCGAGAGAATCAGGAGGAATATTTATGAAAAAGAGATTGCTTATTCTAATAGGAGCCTTATTCATAGGGCTGTGGTCAGCAGGGCTGGCTCTTGCCCAGGATCCCGGCGGAGCAGCAACCTTAGAGGCAAATCCCCAGTCGCCGGTGGATTATGTTTGGATCCTCGTCTGCGGGTTTTTGGTCTTCTTTATGCAGGCAGGCTTTGCCATGGTAGAGACCGGATTCTGCCGCGCCAAGAACGCCACCAACCTTATGGCGAAAAACACCATTGACTTTGTAGTTGCCTCATTGCTCTTTATGGCCTTTGGTTTTGCCATAATGATGGGCCAGGATTATAACGGATTGTTTGGAACTACGGGTTGGTTCCTGCGCGGCTCGGATTACGATGTAGGAAGATACCTGATGTTTTTCTGGCAGCTGGTCTTTGCCGGAACAGCCGCGACCATTGTTTCAGGCGCGGTGGCAGAGAGATTAAAGTTTAGGGCTTACTTTATATACAGCGCAATTGTCAGTTTAATAATCTATCCTGTCTATGGCCACTGGGTCTGGGGAGGCGGCTGGCTCTCTAAGCTTCCTTTTGGCGTGGGGCATGTTGACTTCGCGGGTTCCGGGGTTGTGCATACCGTTGGAGGTTTTGTCGGCCTGGCCGGGGCAATCATCTTAGGGCCAAGGTTCGGAAAATTCGCCAAGGACGGAAAGCCAAAGGCTATTCCGGGCCATAGCATCACCTTGGCGGCGCTGGGAACATTCATCCTGTGGTTTGGCTGGTTTGGGTTTAATCCCGGCTCAACCTTTTCCGCCCATCAATTAAGGATAGCTGTAGTAGCCGTAAACACCAATCTTGCGGCAGCGGCAGGGGCTTTCTCGGCGCTGGTTTTAGTTTTTCTCAAAACCAAGAAATGGGACGTGGGTATGATGCTAAACGGATGTTTGGCCGGCCTGGTGGCGGTAACAGCCCCTTGCGCCTGGATTGAGGCCTGGGCCGCGGTGGTAATCGGGCTCATTGCCGGAATTCTAGTGGTTTTAAGCGTTTATTTCTGGGAAGCAAGAGGTATTGACGACCCGGTTGGGGCGGTGAGCGTTCACGGCATAAACGGAGTATGGGGGCTTATCAGTGTCGGCCTCTTTGCGGATGGGACCTACGGCCTGGCCACAACCAATGAACCCTTAGTCAGAGGATTATTTTACGGCGGAGGCGTTGGCCAATTAATCGCCCAGCTTATAGGCGTTGGGACCTGTATTGCCTGGGCGTTTGGTTTAGGATTTATTATGTTTAAAATAATGGATCTTTGTTTCGGGATAAGGGTTTCACCGGAAGAAGAAATAAAAGGCTTGGATATTCCCGAGCACGGCACGCCTGCTTATCCGGGTTTCTATACGATGAATAGTTAAGGGGGCGCTAAAATGAAAAAAATAGAAGCGATAATCCGCGTAGAAAAATTAGATGATGTAAGGAGTTCCCTGGAGGGCCTGGGTTATCCCGGAATGACCATCACCCGCGTTGAGGGCCACGGCCGGCAAAAAGGGCTGGTTGAGCAGTTTCGCGGCAGGGAATTTAAGCTTGAGCTGCTTCCCAAGATAAAGATAGAGATTGTGGTTAAAGACAGCGATGTGGATAAGATTGCAAGCGCCATTTCCCAGGCCGCCAAGACCGGCGAGATTGGAGACGGAAAAATCTTTGTCTATCCGGCGGATAATGCCTTTAGAATACGCACCGGAGAAAAGGGAGATATCGCGCTGTAGCAGGTTTATTTATTAGGCACGCAGCAGTGCCATAATGGCAAGGCCTGCCCGAAGGTGAGGCAGGAAATTAGAAGAGAACAGAGGCGTTCATTCGGGGAG
>SCPY01000133.1 GCA_004299495.1 bacterium
TCCAGCCGGGCCGGATTTCCTTTGCTGGAGGGCAAGGAAAAAATGGCTATTCTTCCTGTAAATGAAGACCTGGCGGGAATAGAGGAAGCTCTGGAATCTTTTGATACCGTGGTGCTGATGAAGGTGGGGGCGAAACTGCAAAAAGTAATCCGCTTGCTCAAGCAAAAAGGCCTGGCCCGAAATGCCGCGCTCATCAGCCGCGTGGGCCATCCCAACGAAAAAGTCATCCGCAACATCGCTAATATAAAAGATAAAGAACTGGGGTATCTATCGGTGATTTTGGTAAAAACCTTCCGGCCAAGCCAACAATAACTTGACATTGTATTGAATATAATGTATAGTATGGTTAGCAAATAATTCACAAGACTTATGCCCATGAAAATATTAGAAAGAAAAATAATCAGTTCCATTAGAGAATTTATCAACACTAAAGATATCGTGGTCTTGCATGGGGCAAGGCAGGTGGGTAAGACTTCCATCCTGAAATTTATGCAAAATGAGTTAATCGCCCAAGGCAAGGATACGCTGTATATTGATTTAGAGGATTTGAGGTTTGCGGAATTGTTAAATTCCGGGCCGCAGGCCTTCTTAGGATATTTGAAAGAAAGGAGCCTTCCCGGTAAGGACATAGTTTATGTTTTTATTGATGAGGTCCAATATTTAAATAATCCCAGCAATTTCCTTAAGCTGATGCGCGATCATCACGGCGATAAGGTGAAATTGTTTGTATCCGGCTCAAGCAGTTTTGAAATTAAGACAAAATTCAAGGAATCGTTGGTAGGCAGGACCGTAAACTTTGAAATTTATCCTTTAAGCTTTAGGGAATATATTATTTTTAAAGGATACAAACGCGACCTTAAAGATGAGAATTTATCTTCCATAACCTTAAAAGAGCTGAAAGATTTATATCGGGAGTACATCATTTACGGCGGGTATCCCAGAATATCCCAGGAAAATAATCTGCGGAAAAAGGAGTTTTATCTACAGCAGATTATTGATACTTATATCCGCAAAGACATAAGAGACTTGGCCAACATCAAGGATGTGTTGAAGTTTAATAAGCTGTTGGAAATCCTGGCCGCGCAAAGCGGGAATTTGCTGAATATCGTTGAGCTGGCAAACACGGCCAGACTTGCCAGGCAGACAGTGGAGAATTATATCTTTCTGATGGAGAATACTTATATCTTAAAACTGCTCTATCCCTTTAGTTCAAATCTGCGCTCGGAATTATTTAAGACGCCGAAGGTGTTCTTTTGCGATACCGGCATAGCCCATCTTCTTTGGCTAAAGACATTCCCCAAGACTATTTTAGGGAATATGTTTGAGACTTCCGTGTTTACGGAATTGATTAAGCAAAAAAAAGAAAAGAATTGTTTTTCTGGAGGACTCAAGATAAGAAAGAAATAGATTTTATCGTTCGTAAAGGCAAGGACATCCTGCCGCTGGAAGTAAAAATAGCTCAAGGGGCGTTTAAAGGCGCGGCGATGAAATATTTCCTTGGAAAATACAGCATAAAGAACGGCAGGTGTGTTTGTATGGATATCGCGAAAAGACATTCTCCGCCGATTAATTTCCTGTATCCCTGGGAGATATAGCCGATATCGGCAGGCAGGCAATTAATGCCTAAAGGTCAGAAGGTTTATGGGAAATCCTGCAAAAAATTTACTTAAGGTTTATTTTATCGGCGCGGGGCCGGGGGATTTGGAGTTGTTGACCCTTAAGGCGGCAAAGATTATCCGCAAGGCGGATATTATTATTTATGCCGGCAGTCTGGTGAATAAGGATATTTTAAAATTTGCTAAGAAAGCGTCGGTAAGCTATGACTCTTCTAAAATGACCCTGGAAGAGGTTTTGGGGATTATTGATAAGGAAAAGGCTAATAAAAAGATAATCGCCCGCCTGCATACCGGAGACCCTTCTCTATACGGGGCAATCCAGGAGCAGATGGATTGGTGCGAAAAAAAAGGAATTACCTGCGAGGTTATTCCGGGAGTGAGTTCCTTTCAGGCGGCGGCCGCGAGCTTAAGGCAGGAGTTTACCCTGCCAGGAGTCTCGCAGACGGTAATCTTAACCCGTCTCTCCGGCAGGACTAAAGTCCCAGCAAAAGAAGATTTGGAGAAGTTAGCCAAAATACGCGGCACCTTGATTATTTTCTTGAGCGTCCAGGATATCGGCCGGGTGGTTAAGAAGTTGAGGCGCGGCTATGGCCAGGATACTCCGGTGGCAGTGATAGAGAGGGCTTCCTGGCCGGATGAGCGCCGGATTTACGGGACATTAGCAGATATAACTAAGAAAGTAATAATTGCCGGAATTAAGCGCCAGGCCCTGATAATTGTGGGAGAGGTGTTGAGGAAGAAGGGATATAGGCTTAGCCGGCTTTATGATAAGGGGTTTGGGCATGGGTTTAGGCCAGCGCGGAGCACGCTAAATCTTTTGGCCCGCGGCAGGAATCCCGTGCTCAAGCAGTCTTCGGCGCTTTCTGAATAGGACATTACGGAATGGCGCCTGCGGAACTCGCGCGGGACACCTGCCGCGGGCCTGATGAGAGGGCTTTTAAATGAGCAGGATAGCGGTGGTGGCGATTAATGGGAACGGCTGGAAGATTGCCCGGGCCCTTAAATGTGGTTTTGAACAAAAAAAGGTTTCTTGCTTTAATCCTTCTACGGGCGAACTTAAGGATTTGGTTGCCAAGATATTTGATAAGGATAAGTTTGACGGAATAATTTTTATAATGGCCCTGGGGATTGTAACCCGGATGATTGCCCCACATCTAAAGGATAAATACCGCGATCCGGCAGTGGTGGTGGTGGATGATTTTGCCAGGTATGCCATAAGCGCCCTTTCCGGCCACGAAGGCGGGGCCAATAATCTGTCCATAGAAACTGCCAATATCCTGGATGCCGAGCCGGTGATTACTACCGCGACCGAGGCTTTGAAAGACACTGTGATTGGTATTGGCTGCAGGAAGGAAATTAGTAAAGAAGCGGTATTGTCAGGGATTAGGCAGGCATTAAAGAGGGCACGATGCCCGCTTAAGAGAGTGCGTTGTCTGGCTACGATTGACTTAAAAGCCGGGGAAGAAGGCTTATTAGAAGCATCGCAGTCATTAGAAGTTCCTTTGCGGATTATCTCAAGTAAGCGAATCAGCCATTACCGGGGGGCGTATACAAAATCCGAGTTTGTTTTAAAAAAAATCGGGATAGAGGGAGTGTGTGAACCATGCGCGTTGTTGGCGGGAAAAAGGGCAAAACTGATAGTGCCGAAAATGAAATTAAACGGCGTCACCGTGGCAATAGCCAGGGAAATCTGACTGTTGTCGGCATTGGCCCGGGAGACATAAGCCTTTTAAGCCGGAGGGCAAAAGAGGCAATAAAGCGCTCCCGGATAATAGTCGGTTACGCGGCTTACATAAAACTGATAAGGGCTTTGGTAAGGGGTAAGGAAATCTTTTCTTCGGGAATGACCCGCGAAACCGAAAGGGCGGCCTATGCCATTAAAATGGCAGGGCGGGGAAATGATGTCTGCCTGGTTTCAAGCGGAGACCCCGGTATTTACGGAATGGCAGGCCTGGCTTTAGAGCTTTTAAAAAGAGAAGACGCGAAAAAGATCAAGCTTGAGGTTATTCCCGCGATTACCGCGGCAGGCGCTTGCGCGGCCCTGCTGGGCGCTCCGCTATCCAACGACTTCGCGGTGATTTCCTTAAGCGATCTGCTTACCGAAAGAAAAGAAATTGAGCGCAGGCTTTTAGCGGCGGCAAGAGGGGATTTCGTCATCGCGTTGTATAACCCTAAAAGCGCGAAAAGAACCGCGCTTCTTAAAAAGGCCTGGCGGATATTCTCGCGCTATCGTAAACCTAATACGCCTGTAGGCATAGTAAAAAATGCTTACCGTGACGGGCAGAAAATAATTCTTACCACCCTCAAAGACGCGGGCTCTATCTCCGATATCGATATGACTACAACTATCATCGTCGGCAATTCAAAAACCCGCGTCAAAAACGGCTCCATGCTTACCCTGCGCGGTTACCATGTAAAGAATTAAAAAGATATGTTATAGTACGATTATGCGTAACTCATCAAATTTTCCTATAGCGCTTAGCGCGTCGTTGATTATTCACCTTTCGGCAATATTATTATTGTCTGCGCTTGGAGTTATTCCTAAGCAGGCGGCATTCAACGAGATGGAAATAACTTACTATCCGGTAAAGTCTACGAGCGTGCTTCTGGAGAAAAAGTCGCCCAGGGAAACATTCCCGAAGAACTTGGATGATGTTAAGGATGATCAGCCGATTATTCTTTCGCCAGAAAGTAAAATTCCGGAAAAAAGCATTTCGGCTCCCGGAGCCGGCAGCCGGGAGCTGTTCGGGCGCATAAAAGATTACTTACAGAAACCCCCTATTCCTAAAACAGAATTTATTGCCAAGAACACCATAAAACTTTCCCCCGCTTCAGAATCTTCCGATAAGATTTCCCGCAGCCCTGCCTATCTTGCTTACGGAGCTTACGCGCGCGAGCGTATCCAGCGCAGCCTGCATAGAAGGCTTTCTCTTGTGCGTGAGAGAGGGGTGGTCTGCCTGGAATTCTCCATACTCGCCGACGGATCATTGTCCGGTATCAGGATTATCAGCGAAAGAAGCTCCGCAAGCGAAACGCTTAAAGGCATCGCCGTGGAAGGGCTGAAAGGCGCCGCTCCGTTTCCCAGGCCGCCAGGCGAGTTAAGCGGCCAGCCTGTCACCTATACCGTTTTCATTCATTTTGTTATCCAGGAAAACAAGTAGCATATTTTATTGACATTATCCTTTGCGGATGATATGATTAGGCAAAAGGAGATGATAATAAATGTCTGAAATTCAGATAAGGAAAGATGAGTCTTTTGAGTCTGCCTTAAGGAGATTCAAGAAGAAGATTGACAAGGAAGGTATCTTAAAAGAAGTCCGCGACCGCAAGCATTACGAGAAGCCCAGCGAGCGCAAGCGCA
>SCPY01000134.1 GCA_004299495.1 bacterium
GCCCATTCTGCGTCAAGGAATTACCTAACCTGCAGAAGCAGCACGCGGCCTTAAAGAGCGCGGGGATTGAGGTCCTGGCTATTAACGTTGGCGAGCCGAAAGAGAGGGTGGAAAAATTTTTAAGTAAGAAGGACAGGTTGGAATTTCCTATTCTTCTGGATAGCGACAGCCAGGTTGCCTCTGACTACAATCTTGTGGGTATACCCACCTTCATCCTGATAGATGCTAAGGGAAAAATCAAGTCCCGCAGCCATAATCTTCCTGAGGATTACCAAAATTTCCTGAAATAATGCGCGGCCGAAGCCTCTTGCTTGATTTATACGAGCTGACTATGGCGGCAAGCTACTTCGCCCGCAAAGTAAAGCTTGAGGCAACCTTTGACCTGTTTGTGCGCAACCTGCCCCATAATCGTTCTTTCCTTGTTGCCTGCGGACTCCAGAAGGCTATAAGGTTTCTGGAGGATTTTTCTTTTGGCCCTAGCGACATAGATTTCTTAAAGAAGAAAGCCATATTCAAAGATGATTTTTTGGATTATTTGAAAGGCTTAAGGTTTACAGGCAGCGTTTACGCCCTGCCGGAAGGGACGGTATTCTTTCCTAATGAGCCGATTTTGCGCGTAAGCGCGCCGATTTTAGAAGCTCAGATTATGGAGAGTTATCTCCTAAACACTATCAATGTGGCAACTACCCTTTGCTCTAAGGCCAGCCGGGTGGTTTTAGCGGCAGGGGAAAGGGGAGTATACGATTTCTCTCTGCGCCGCACCCAAGGCTGTTCCGCGGCCCTGGCGGCAAGCCGCTCAAGCTATATCGCGGGCTGTTCCGGCACTTCCAATGCCCTGGGGAGCGCTCTTTACGGCATTCCCGCGGTCGGGACTATGGCGCATTCTTTTGTAATGTCTTTTAAATCCGAGCTTGAGAGCTTTCGGGCCTATGCCTCAACTTTTCCAGATAATACCACACTTTTGGTGGATACCTATAGCTACGCGACAGGCATTGATAACGCGATAACCGTGGGCAGGGAATTAGCCTTAAAAGGTTATCGCCTCAAGGCGATACGTTTAGACAGCGGAGACCTGGTAAAGATTTCCCGGTTGGCAAGGGTAATGTTAGATAAGGCGGGCCTTTCCTGTGTAAATATTTTTGCCAGCGGCAATCTTGATGAATATAAGATTGAGAAGCTGATAGGGAAGGGCGCCAGAATTGACAGCTTTGGGGTGGGAACGAATATGGGGGTTTCAAGCGACGCGCCCTACCTGGACGTTATCTACAAGTTAAGCCAGATAGACGACGCAAGGAGCGGCGCTCAGCCGGTAATGAAGCTAAGCGAAGACAAGATTACCTACCCCGGGAAGAAGCAGGTCTTTCGTGTTTGCGATAAGAAGGGTTTTTATGGCAAAGATATTATCGGGCTGGAGGGAGAAGCGGTAAAAGGTGAGCCTTTGATGGTAAATGTCATGGAAAAGGGTAAGATAAAATCTCCCCTGCCTTCGCTTGATAAGATTAGGGATTTTGCCAGGAATAATATCAGCCTGCTTCCGGCCAGGTATAAAAAGTTAACCCAGGCAGAGAGTTATCCTGTGAGCTTAAGTAAGGGCTTAAGCCGGCTTATCGCTAAAGTAAGAAGCCGGGCAATAGCAAGTTAAAAGATCCGGATGATGAAAATCGTCTTTGTGGACATAGACACCCAGTTTGATTTCATAATGCCGCAAGGTAAACTGTACGTCAAAGGCGCGAAAGCATTAATCCCCGCGCTAAAGCGCCTTACCGGAGTAGCAAAAAAATTTGGCGTCCCGATTTTCGCATCCCTGGACATCCATATAAAGGATGACCCGGAGTTCAGGCGCTTTCCGCCCCATTGTGTTGCGGGAAGCGGGGGGCAGAAGAAGATTCTCCAGACCTTGCTTAAGCGCCGCGTCCTTATTCCTCAGGATGCCCTGGACAAGAATGAATTATTTGATAAGATTAACAACTATCCGCAATTAATCTTTCAGAAGAATACCTATGATATCTTTGTAAACCGCAATCTTTCGCGGGCGCTAAAACCGTTTAAGTCCGCCTTTGTTTACGGCGTGGCTTTAGATTATTGCGTAAAGTACGCGGTGCATGGTTTGCTTAAGGCAGGGTTGAAAGTAAAACTGATTGTTGATGCTACTAAGCCGGTGGACGCGGGCGCAGGCAAAGCTGTATTATCTGAATTTAAAACCAGCGGCGTGCAGCTGATAAGGGCAAAAGACGCGGCTTCAAGGGTCAGGGAGGAGATGGGTGAATAACAAACCTAAATATTATCTTAAGGAAGACGGGGAATTTGTCATTGAGAATTATCATTTGAGCAGGCCGTTCTCCAGCTTTTTTCCCGGTATTGCCGGGCTCTGGGGGGTTCCTCTCTGGGTTTTCTATGTGAACCGGGGCCAGGCTATAGCCGGCTTCGGGATAAAGGATAAAGACCATCCTATCGTAGAGTTTCAGCCGGCCAATAAAGCTTACCAGCTAACCTCATTAACCGGATTTCGCACCTTCATAAAAATAACTTCTCAAGGCAGGCCTGTATTTTATGAGCCTTTTCATTCTATTCCGGGCTCAGGCGGTTTTTCCATAGAAAGCAAAATGCTGATTAGCTCTTACGAGCTGAAGCTTCAAGAGATAAATCACACCCTGGGCCTTGAAATAGAGATTGATTATTTCACTATCCCTAATGATAATTTCGGGGCTCTGGCAAGAAAGGTTACGGTAAAAAATACGGCTCGTAAAAAAAGAGAGCTTGAGGTTTTAGACGGCCTGCCTCAGATTATTCCTTACGGCACCAATAATTTCTTCCTGAAGGAGCTATCCCGGACCATTGAGGCCTGGATGGAGGCGGAGAATCTTAAAGATAAGATTCCTTACTTCCGCCTGAGGGTGGACCCTTCCGACCGCCCGGAGGTAACGCATATCCGTGAGGGTAATTTTTATCTGGCATTTGATGGCAAGGGACTGCTTAAGCCCATAGTTGACCCGGAGGCGATTTTTGCCAGCGTGTCTGATTTTACTTATCCGGAGAATTTCTTTAAGAAGGGTTTCTTTGTTTATCCTAAGCGCCAGCTTACCGCAAGTAAAACCCCCTGTTCTTTTGTCTGCGCCCGGGGCGGAA
>SCPY01000135.1 GCA_004299495.1 bacterium
GAAGATATATTATCCGTAAAAAATTTATGGTAATTCATCAGGCGGTGCTTAGGATGCACCGCCTTTCCGTAAATTATGGCCAGGGTATTTATCTTTACGCGGATAAATTCCTGCAGCCTAAAAAGTGATTTAAGTACTTTAAGCGTCAAGCCAGGGTTTCCCGCAAAAATCTTTCTTAGCATATCAGTCCTCAGCCAGTTTTACCCTTTGTATGTGTCCGGATGTCAGCGAACAATTTTTGCAAATCGGCAATTCTTTTTTCAGAATGGCGCTGCGTAATTTATTCATAGTGCCGCAGCGCCAAATTTTTAAAAAATGCTCATTCAGTATATTTCCGGACTTATATTTTCCCTCCACGTCCATACAACATAAGACAACATCCCCGTTCCAGAGGACCACAGCGCTGGTAAATATATCGGCGCAAAACCTGTTGAGGTTGCTATTTAAAACCCACTTGCCGTTTTCCGTTTTATAGCGCAGGAACTCCTGATTTTCCGGCAGGTATAGATCCGCAGCAAGCGAACGCTTCTCATCGTCAATCCAGTCTCCAAGGCAGATGCTAAGGCTTTTAAACTCAATAACATCGAAACCTATATTGGAGGCAAGCCTGACTGCTTCATCAAGCCTATCTTCGTTATTCTTCGTAACAATAAACTGCATATGCGCCTTAGGAAACGCCTTGTTCTTTTTATTCCTGTATTCAATAAGCTTTTTTGCGCCTGCAACAACGGCGTTAAAATCAGAATTTTTCCTATAGAAGGACAGAGTTTCTTGATCCACGCCGTTAAGCGCGACATTTATGCGTTGAAGGCCGGAATCCACAAGCTGCCTTGCATATTTCTCAAGGAAGACTCCATTAGTATCTACCTTGCAAGAAATATTTTTTTGCGTTGCCATTTCCACCATCGAGCAAAGGTTCTCATTCATAAGCGGCTCCCCGGCAAAGGAAAACTGCATCCTCCTGACAAAAGGGCTTACCTGTGAAAGCATGCGCTTGAATGTTTCTATCCGCATTACGCCTTTGGGTCTTTGCATGGAATTAACCGTTTCGCAAAGAGGGCAGGCAAGGCTGCAGATATTTGACGCCTCGACAACTACTATCGGAGGCCTGCGCAAAGATATCAGGAAAGGGAATCTGCTGCATAAGGCGCCGGCGGCAGAAGTCTTAAGGTTTCTTACTATATCTGCTGAATCTGTAAAGATAGAGGTCATTTCAGCAAGCCCTTCATAATTTTGATTTTTTTTGCTATATCGGAGTTGAGTTCTCGCGTTGAAGCAACATAGTTACGCGCGTTTTCAGCGATACGGCTTGCCAGCGCCTCATCTTCAAGCAGGCAACGCAACGACTCCCTGATGCTATCCGTATCAAGGCCGCAGAATATTCCCGTAACCTTATCAGTTATCAAATCCCTGGTGCCCGCCACTTTACTCGCGACTACCGGCGTGCCTGCGGCCATAGCCTCTATTGCCACCTTCGGGTCGCCCTCATAAAGAGAGGGCAGGGCCAGCGCCTTATAACGAGGAAGCTGCTCGGCGATAATATCATTTTCC
>SCPY01000136.1 GCA_004299495.1 bacterium
GCTCTTCCGATCTAAGCAATGAATCGGGTGATGTTTTTATAAAGGGCAACCACCCGGATGCGCGGGGCGGAGTGGTCTGGGTAGATTCAGAGCTTGAAAAGGACCCCGCAAACCTGAAAAAATACTCAGAGACACACATCAAGAACGCCAAATACAAAGAGGGTTTGGGTTTCTTATTGAGTAATCCAAGGCGCATCCCTTACCTGATGTTTAAGAAATTCATAGTGAACTGGAACTTTTTCGGAGAGGACGGAAGATACAACTTTTTCTACGGCCTGGCGCTCTTTTTCGGACTTTTGGGGATTATCTTCTCCTTGAAAAACATCAGTTCAGGGAATCTATTATTGTTTAGCATGCTTTTATGGCCTACGCTGCTGGCTTTGATTTTTTTCGGGGAACCGAGGTATCGTTATCCGTCTGAGCCGTACCTGATTGTGTTTGCCGGCTACGCTATGCAGCGTTTATTCTCCGAAGGCAAGGCCAGGCCTTTTATCAGGCTTGCCTTTGTTTCAGTCATTCTAATAAATATCGCATTATACGCCTTTTCAAGCCATGTCTTGGCTTTCTTAAAAGTAGTGGTGCCTTAACTATGGATGTAGAGGGCAATACCAAGAAGATGAGAGTACTCCTGATCAACCCGAGCTTTGACCGCTCTAAGCAATACGGCCATTTAAACCGCCTGGTTAAGCCGGGCTTGCCTTTAAGTATCGGCGCGCTCGCCGGGTACCTGCTGGATAAGGGAGTAAGCGTGAGAGTGGCTGATGACCAGGTTGACGACCTCTCTGCCGAAGGATTAACGAATATCCTGAATGATTTCTCTCCTTCAATAGCGGGCATGACCTGCCTTACCCCGAATGTCTTCCGCGTGTTTGAACTGGCGAGCATAGTAAAGGCGTATTGCAAAGATATTTGGGTGGTTGCAGGCGGAGCGCACGCGACGGTCTGCCCTGATGAATGTCTTGGCAATGGGAATATTGATTTTGTGGCAAGGCAGGAAGGAGAGGTTACCCTTTGGGAGCTGGTAAAGGCAAGGCTCAATCAGACAGGAAAAGAATATATATCCGGGCTTTCTTTTAAGGAAAACGGAAAAATCCGCCATAACCCTGACCGTCCTTTTCAGCAAAGGCTTGATGAGTTTCCAAAATTTCCCTTTAAGCTGCTAATGAACCCTCCCGGCCGCTATAACCCCGGGCATCTGGTTACTTCAAGAGGCTGTCCATTTAAATGCGTTTTCTGTTCATCGCGCAATATCTCTGGTTTTGGATACCGCAGCCTTTCCGCGGGAAGGGTGATTGAGGAGATAGAAGGCCTGATTAATGATTATAAGATAAGGTCCCTTATGTTTGAGGACGATAATTTTCTGGTGGATAAGAAACGGGCGATGCAGATATGCGATGGGTTAATAGAGAAGGGTTTTAACAGAGTTATTTCCTGGCGCTGCCAGGCAAGGGCAGACCTTGTCAGCCTTGATGTTTTAGGGAAGATGAAGCAGGCAGGCTGCGTAAACATATCATTTGGTATAGAGACCGCTTCACAAAGGCTGATGGAATTGATTAAAAAGGGCGAGACTGTTGAGGATAATATAAAGGCAGTGAGACTCGCAAAATCCGCTGGGCTTGGAACAAGGGGCGCTTTTATATTGGGGTTACCTACGGAAACGCGCCAAGAGTCATTGGCTACCATAAGGCTGGCAAAGTCCCTGCCTCTGGATGAAGTGAAGTTTTCCTTGGCTACTCCCTATCCAGGCTCTCCGTTATACGAAATGGCAAAGAAGGAAGGTTGTATTATAGACGGTAGATGGGAACGTTTGAATACTACGGTTGGGCTA
>SCPY01000137.1 GCA_004299495.1 bacterium
TCGCCACTTTGTCCCATCTTTGGTATCTTCAAGGATTATTCCTTTAATCTCAAGCTCTCTTCTGATTTTATCCGCCTCTTCATACTGTTTTTGTTTTTTGAGCTTATCGCGCATCTCAATAGACATCTTTATCTGGGGTTCAGGAATTGCCGCATGTCCCCCGCTCAAAGAAAGCCCCAAGATGCCTCCCAGCTCTAAAACAATCCCCTGGGCATAAAGCAGAGCGGGAAGATACTCCCTGGTGTATCCGATATCGTAAAGCGCTTTATTACAGGCATTGATTATTTCAAATAACGCCGCTTGGGCCTGGGGGGTGTTAAAATCATCATCCAGTGCGGCCAAGAAATCATTCTTGGCTTTTTGGACTTCGGCACATAGCCACTCAGGAGAACACTTTGTATCTTTGCAAGGCTTGGTGAAAAATTCCTCATCCTCCTGTTTTTGCCTTACCCTGCTTAAAAAAGTCATTATTGTCTCCAGCGCGCTTCGTTTCTCATCTATTCTCTCCCAGCTGAAATCAAGGGTTTGGGAATAATGCGCCTGCAGAAAAAATAATTTTAAGGCGTCAATGGGGTATTGGCGCTTAGAAAAATCGCGCACCGTAACAAAATTTCCCAGGGACTTTGCCATCTTCCGGCCTTCGACGGCAAGAAGCCCGTGATGCAGCCAATAACGGGCAAAAGGCTTTCCGGTAAGCGCCTCAGACTGGGCAATCTCATTTTCATGATGCGGAAAGATTAAATCCCTTCCGCCCGCGTGTATATCTAATGTTTCGACGCCAAGATACTTCGCGCTCATTACCGAACACTCAATATGCCATCCCGGCCTGCCCTCACCCCATGGGCTTGGCCAGGAGGGCTCATTGGGCTTTGATTTTTTCCAAAGAGCAAAATCTAACGGGTCCTGCTTTGCTTCATCCGGCTCAATTCTCGTGCCGCTTTGCATTTGAGCGATGCCTTGTCCGGACAACCGGCCGTAATCGCTAAACTTACGCACGCTAAAATATACGCCGCTTTCCGTTACATAGGCAAAGCCTTTCGCCAGAAGCCCCTCAATATGCGCGATCATGCCGGATATATTATCTGTTGCCTTCGGCTCTATATCCGCCCGTTCAATACCCAGCGCCTCCATATCCTCGTAATAACGTTCTATATATCTTTGGGTTACCATCTTCACGGTGTCTATAAGCGGTTCTCCCTCGTTCTCTTTTCTCGCCCTGTCAATTATCTTATCGTCAACATCAGTGATATTGCGCACAAACTTAACCCGAAATCCGCGGTATTCAAGATAGCGCTTGAGGCAGTCAAAGATATAGAGGCTCCTGGCATGGCCGATATGGCAGTCGTCATAGACGGTTACCCCGCAGGTATACAGGTTAATATGGCCCGGGGTAAGCGGCTTAAATTCTTCTTTTTTCTTGGTGAGAGAATTGTAGAAATAGATGGGCATCTATATAAAGGCGCGATTAGCAGATTACTTTACTTTCTTTTCTAACTCTTCTATCCTTCGTGAAAGCTTCTCAATTTCCTGCATAATCGGGTCTACAATATGGATATGGTCCAAATCAAAATCTATTTTCTTTCCGTCCTGCTGGGTTATCCTGCCGGGAACCCCCACCACGGTTGAGTTAGCGGGAACATCCTTTACCACCACGGCGTTTGCTCCGATATAAGAATTATCTCCCACGGTAATATTACCCAGGACTTTTGCTCCGCCTCCGATCACCACATTGCTGCCGATCGTGGGGTGGCGCTTTCCCTTTTCTTTTCCCGTACCCCCCAAGGTTACGCCCTGATAGAGAAGCACGTTATCCGCGATCACCGCGGTTTCTCCGATAACCACTCCCATCCCATGGTCAATAAACAGGCCGCGTCCGATTTCCGCTCCCGGGTGTATCTCGATTCCGGTAAAAAAGCGCATCGTTTCACTAAGAAAACGCGGCAGAAACGGAACTTTTAATACATATAACTGATGCGCCAGCCGGTGCATGATAACCGAGTGTATCCCGGGATAGAGCATCAGCACCTCAAGGTAATTGCGCGCCGCCGGGTCTTTCTGAAATGCCGACTGTATCTCCCGGCGGAAAAATACCGCGGCAAAGAGCGAATATAATATAATTAAAGCAATCAAAACAACCAGTAAATATACTAAGAATCCAATCATCTTTTTTTTAGTAACGCCACCGCGTAACTGGCGATTGACTTTGAGCCAACCTCGCCGACTCCTTCGCTGGTGGTGGCCTTCAGGTTGAGCGCGGACGCCGCCACATGAAGAGCCGCGCTCAAATTATCTATCATCGCGGCGCGATACGCGCTAATCTTTGGCCTGTCGGCGATAAGCACACTGTCAACATTCTGTATCCTGAAGCCTGCCCTGGATACTTTCTTATGTATATCCGAAAGTATCCTCAGGCTGGATATATCTTTAAACCTTTTATTGGTATCCGGAAAATGAATTCCGATATCGCCTAGTCCCGCCGCTCCCAAAAGGGCGTCGCCTATGGCGTGAGCCAGCACATCTCCATCCGAATGAGCCAAGAGGCCTTTTTTAAAGGGGATATTCATCCCTCCCAATACCAGCCTTCTGCCTGAAACCAGACGGTGGATATCGTAACCTATGCCGACTCTAAACATCTGCTTGTTTTGCTATCGCCTTGGCAAATACCAAATCTTCCGGGGTGGTAATCTTGATATTGTAGTATGAGCCCTTTATTACTTTAACCTTCACCCCTAATCTTTCCACCAGCGAGGCGTCATCCGTGGCTGAAATATTTTTGAATTTCGCGTATGCCTTAAGAAGCATATCTTTTCTAAAGACCTGCGGGGTCTGGATCTCCCAGATATCTTCCCTCTTTAAGGTTTCTTTCACCCAGCCGGACTCAACCCTCTTCATTGTCGCTCTTGCCGGCAGGCCGCAGACAACCGCGCCGGATATTCTGGCTTCTTTAAGGCAATCCGCGACTAAACGCCCGGAAAGAAACGGCCTGGCCGCGTCATGGATAAGGACAAATCCGGTATCGCGGCCTAATTCTCCCAGGCAATGCGCTACGGATTCCTGGCGGCTCTCTCCTCCCGATACCAGAGAGACTCTCTTAAGCAGCCGGAATTTACGCAGAGCAGCGTTAAATGCTTCCCGATTTTCCTCGCTTACCGCGATAACAATCCGGCTTATAGATTTATTGCCTGCCAGCGCCTCCAGGCAATAGGCCAGGATGGGTTTTGAGTCTATTCTTACCAGCGGCTTAGGCACCTTTGAGTTTAATCTCTCGCCCCGTCCTGCCGCGGGGATAATCGCCTCTACCGCTTGCGGCTTCACTTATTTACCCTGAACCTTGGTGAAAATCATCCTCCCCGCCTGGGTCTGCAGTACCGAAGACACCACTACCTTAACCGTCTGGCCGATGAGCTTTCGCGCGTCCTCAACCACAACCATGGTCCCGTCGTCAAGATAACCTACCGCCTGATTGTATTCCTTGCCTTCCTTGAGCAGTTTTATTTCCATTGCCTCACCAGGAAATACCACAGGCTTTAAGGCATTTGCCAGTTCATTGATATTTAAAACCTTGACCCCCTGGATGGCCGCCACACGATTAAGATTAAAATCAACCGTAAATATCTTTGCCTCCAGGAGCTTGGCTAACTTTACCAACTTCGCGTCTACCTCCCTAATCTCAGGAAAATCTTCTTCATGAATATTTACCGGCACGCCAAGCTCTTTCTGGATAGTATTAAGCACCTCTAATCCGCGCCTGCCCCTCTGTCGTTTTATGGGGTCCGAGGAATCGGAAATCAGCTGCAGCTCTTTTAGGACAAACCGCGGCACCACCAGCCTTCCTTCAATAAACCTGCTTTTGCAGATATCTATAATCCTGCCGTCAATTATTACGCTGGTATCCACCACTACCATTGATTCAACCTGGTCCTGCCGCGAAAGGCGCACATATGGGATAATGATATTAAATTCGTCTTTGCCGCGCATAGCAATGCTCATGCTTAAATAACAGAGTATCAGGGTCATTACTGAACGCAGAGGGGAGAGAACGCCTTGCTCTACCCCGAGGAGCACCAGGATATCGGCGAGCAGTTTTGACATAATCAGCCCTAAAAATAAGCCAAAGACCGCGCTTGAGAGGCCACGCACAGAGATGCGGCGCATCCCGATTTCAGAAAAGATAACTAATACCCCCGCCAGCCCCCCTATCACCACTCCGGTTAAAGCCGCCTCAGGGTTTCCGGCTACCTGGTATCCGATCAGCATGCTCGCGGCCAAAAAAAGAAGACGAATAAATAATAAAGTCATTTTTTAACTCCTTTGCTTAATCAAACACCGCATCCAACGCCTCCTGGATATTTACGACCGGAATAAGCTCAATGCCATACTCATGATCAGCATCCAGGTTATTCCTGGCAATGACACACTGACTGAAACCTAACTTCTGGGCCTCCTGTATTCTGAGAGGGGCCTGACTGACGCTGCGAACCTCAGAAGCTAAACCTACCTCACCGATAACTACCGCGTCCCTTTTAGCCGGCTTTTCCTTAAAGCTGGAAACAATCGCCACGGCCACCGCCAAGTCGCAGGAAGGATCCTCCACCCTTACCCCGCCTGCCACATTCACAAAGATATCGTCATTCTCCAAATGCAGCCCCAGCCTTTTCTCTAAAACCGCCACTATCAGGTTCATCCGGTTATAATCAAACCCCTCCGCGCGCCTGGTGGCGTAACCGAATGAGCTTCTGGCAACCAGAGCCTGTATCTCAAGCAGCATCGGCCGCGTTCCCTCCAGAACCGCGGTAACCACTGATCCGGAGGCCCGCTTGGGCCTTTCGGCAAGAAAAATCTCCGAAGGATTACTCACCTCCTCCAGGCCAAAAGAACCCATCCGAAAAACCCCAATCTCATTAGTTGAGCCAAAACGGTTCTTGACTGTCCGCAAAATACGGCAGGAGGAATGCCTTTCTCCCTCAAAATACAGGACCGTGTCCACAATATGCTCTAATACCCGAGGCCCGGCAATAGCCCCCTCCTTGGTCACATGGCCGATGAAAAACATTGAAATCGCTTCGGCCTTTGCCAGGCGTGATAAAATATGCGCGCATTCCCTTACCTGGCTTACCGAGCCCGGCCCGGAAGGAATTTCAGGGCTGAAGATAACCTGGATAGAATCAATAATAACGCAATCGGGATTGATTTTTCTGATATATTCAATGATTAACGATAAATCCGTCTGGTTCACGATATAAAGGCGCTCTGAATTAGCCGCTCCAAGCCTTTCCGCGCGCAGGCGGGTCTGCTGTACCGATTCCTCGGCGCTCACATAGAGTATTTTTAACCCGCCCTTGGCTAATTGATTGGAGATTTGCAGGGAAATAGTCGATTTTCCGATTCCCGGGTCTCCGCCCAATAGCGTAACCGCGCCCTTAACCACCCCGCCCCCCAAAACCCGGTCAAACTCCGCGATATGCGTCTTAATACGGATATCTTCTTTATTTTCCACATCCTTAAGAAGCAGCGGCTCTACGCAGGACAAATTCGTAATCGCGGAATATACCCCTCCCGCACTGCTCTTTGGCTCCGAGAATGTTTCTTCGGAAAATGTATTCCAGCCCGCGCAATCCGGACAGCGCCCAAGCCACTTCGGAGACTGGTAGCCGCAATTCTGACAGGAAAATACAGTCTTAGTCTTCATGTTGCTATTTCTTTGATTTTTCCTTGGGCTTAAAAAGAAGCTTCCAGGGATGGCTCTTTAGATCTTCGGTAAGATCTTTTAAATCCTTAGTCACTCCTTCAATATTCTGATAAATCGCGTCATCATAAACCAGCTTTCCCAGGGTTCCCTCGCCGCCTTTTATTTTGGAGAGAACCTCATTGAGCCCTCCCACCGCCTCTTCAATCTTTAAAACCAGCTTTTTTGTTTCTTCGGTGATTTCTTCCATTGCCACCGGATCCTGCCCTAGAATGGTATCTCCCTTATTGACCGGCATATCGTAACGTTTGCCTGGGATTATCTCTATATATTTTTCCCCTAAGAGGCCCAAGGTATTAATCAAGACCGTTGAATCCGAAGGAACCGCGGCTTCTTTCTTTACCCATACCCCCACCCTGGCTTTTGTTTTTGAAGCGTCCGCATCGTAAAAGATATCCAGCTTTTTTACCTCTCCCACATCTACCCCGGCAAGGCGCGCCGGAGAGCCCACCTTTATTCCGTTGGCAAAACCAAACACAATATTAAAATTATATCCGGGCTTGGTAATCTGGAAATCGCGGATAAAAAAGATAAAAAATACCATAATGACTAACCCCACAATGATAAAAATTCCCACCAACAATTCTAAACGCGATTTTGATTTATTGGTCATGCATACCCTCCGTCATATAAACTTTTCTATTGTTTCCGTAATCGGCCCCTTGGCCAGACCGTTGATAAACTGATATACCACGGGATGGTCTGTGCTGCGTATTTCATCAGGGGTACCCTCGGCGATAATCTTCCCCTGATATAACATCGCGATCTTATCCGCTATTCTGTAGGCGCTTTTCATATCGTGGGTAACCACAACGGAAGTCGCCTTGAATTTATCATGCAGATGGACAATGAGCTCATTGATGCTGTCAGCGGTAATGGGGTCTACTCCGGTAGTCGGCTCATCATACAGGATAACCTCCGGCCTCATGCAAAGCGCCCTGGCAATGGCCACGCGCTTTTTCATCCCTCCGCTTAATTCCGAAGGCATAAGCTTATGGATGCCGCACAATTCCACATTACACAGCGCTTCCTCAACGCGCTCTCCGATCTCCCTATGGTTTAACTTTGAATACTCATACAAAGCGAAACCCACATTCTCTCCCACGGTCAGAGAATCAAAAAGCGCCCCTCCCTGAAACACAAGCGCCATGCGCATCCTTAAGGCGTCAAGCTCACCGCTTGATAGCTCGGAAAGTTCCTTGCCCTCAACCAGCACCTGGCCGCTATCCGGGCGCATAACGCCGATGATGTGCTTAAGCAATACGCTCTTGCCGCATCCGGAACGCCCGATAATAACCTTCGTCTCTCCCCTGGCTATATTCAGATTCGCCCCGTTGAGGACCTTATGGGCGCCGAAGTTCTTATATACATTTTTGATTTCAATCATTATTAATCTCGCTTTAGGGAAATATAAAATAAAATATCGCCGTGAATACGCAGTCGGCGGCAATTATTAGAATAAAACTTGTCACTACGGCGATAGTAGTGCTTTTGCCCACACCCTCGGCTCCACCCTCGGTACGCATCCCCTCAAGGCACCCTACCATGGCTATAATCATTCCAAAAACGAGGGTTTTAATCAAACCGGTAACTAAATCCTTTATCTGTAGCGCGTCAAAGGTCATGCGCATATACATACCTGAGGGAATCCCCAGGCGATAGACGCAAATAAGATAGCCTCCGACAATGCCTATGATGTTGGCGTATAACGTAAGCACGGGCAGCATAAAGGTAAACGCCAGGAACCTGGGAACAACCAGGTATTTCACCGGGTTGGTAGCTAACGCCTCCAGGGCGTCTATCTGCTCCGTAACCTTCATTGTCCCCAGCTCCGCGGTTACCGCGGCGCCGCACCTGCCGGCCACGATGAGGCTGGTGATTACCGGCCCCAGCTCGCGCACGATAGACAAGGCTACGATGTTAGCGATATATATTTCGCTGGAAAGTTTTTGCATCTGGTAGGCGGTTTGTAAAGCCAGGATTACCCCGATAAAAAAGGCAACCAGGGATACAATAGGCAGGCTATCCACCCCTATGGTACGCGCCTGCTGATAGAGCCTTTCCTGCTTCATGGGGGGGACAAATGTCCAGTATATTGTCTTAGAAAATAACCGCGTGAGCGCGCCAGATCGGAAGA
>SCPY01000138.1 GCA_004299495.1 bacterium
CGCGATTACCACCGCAACCATATTAGGGTATGCCTATTTCCTGGAGGGTAAGTTTCCTTACGCCTTTCCGCATTTCGGGGCGGCGCGTATGGGCGCTCCGATGAATGCATTTGTGCGGGTGGATGACAAGCCGGTGCGCCTGCGCTCGCAGATTTACGAGCCGGACTATCTTTTGATTTCTGACGCCACCCTGATGCGCGGCTTTAACTGCTTTAAGGGGCTAAAGGATAACGGCATAGCCGTAATCAATGAAAAGGAATTGTCTGTTGCCCCTGACCATAAGCTGACCCAGAAGGTCCACCTTGTGCCGGCAAATGAGATTGCCTTAGAGACAATCGGAAGGCCGTTAGGCAATACCGCGTTATTGGGGGCTTTTGTGGCCGCGACCAATGAGCTTAAATTGGATTCTTTACTTGAGGCAATCAAGCATCGGTTTTCAGGTAAGGCCCAAGAGCAGAATATCCAGGCCGCGAAAAAAGGCTACGATTATATAAAACGGAGTGAAAAGTAATGTTTGGCCCGATACTTTCAAAAGCCATAACTGCCGGGGCAAATAAGACCGGCTCCTGGCGCACCGGAGAAAAGCCAAAGTTCCTGCAGAAGGATTGCATCGCCTGCAAGATGTGCGTATTAATCTGCCCTGAGGCCTGTGTTACCGGAGAGGCCAAGAATACCTATATCTGCGACTATGAGTTCTGCAAGGGCTGCGGTAATTGCGCGGCAATCTGCCCGAAAAAAGATATTGTGATGGTAAAAGAGGAAGACAAGTAAATGAGGGAATTGTTAGAAGGTTCGCAGGCAGTAGCTGAAGCGGTAAGGTTATGTAAGCCGGGGGTTATTTCCGCCTATCCTATTACTCCCCAGACGCATATTGTGGAAGAATTGGCTTCTATGGTCGCGCAGGGAAAGCTAAAGTCCGAGTTTGTGAATGTGGAGTCAGAGCATTCCGCGGCAAGCGTGGTCCTGGGCTCCGTAGCTACGGGGGTGCGTTCTTTTACCGCTACCAGCTCCCAAGGCCTGCTTTTGATGGCTGAGGTGGTCTTTAATATCTCCGGGATGCGCCTTCCGGTAGTGATGACCTGCGCCAACCGGGCAATATCCGCGCCTTTAAACATCTGGAACGACCATCAGGACGCCATCACGGTGCGGGATTCGGGATGGATCCAGATGCACGCTGAAACTATTCAGGAAGCCCTTGATTTACATATTCAGGCCTACCGTATCGCGGAAGCTCCCAAGATAATGCTTCCGGTAATGGTAAATATGGACGGTTTTATCTTAACCCACGGCTTAGAGGTTGTGGATGTGCCTACTCAGGAGCAGGTAGATAATTTTCTCCCCGCGTACCGGCCGCTCTATAAATTAGACGTAGAGAATCCCCTTACCCTTGGGCCGCTGGTGGGGCCGGAATATTATATGGAGGCCCGTTTTGCCATCCAGGAAACCCTCAAAGACGTTTTAGGGTTAATCCCGCTGATTCAAGGCGAATTTCAGAAGGGCTTTGGCAGGCCGTCCGGAGGGCTGGTTGAGCCGTATAGAATTGATGGCGCGGAGAAAGTGATTGTGGCAATGGGCTCGGTCTGCGGCACAATCAAGGATGTGGTGGATTCCTTGCGCGCTAAGGGTAAGAAGGTGGGCTGCTTGAGGGTTGTTACCTACAGGCCGTTTCCCGCGGCGGAGATTTGCCGGGCCCTAAAGGATGTTTCAAGAGTAGCTGTTTTAGAAAAGGCGGTTTCTTTGGGTTCGTACAGCCCGTTATTATCTGAGATCCGCTCCTGTTTTAGCGGTAAAAAGAAATCCCCGGTAATCAGCGGATTTGTCATCGGCTTAGGCGGAAGGGATATCAGCCTGGATTCCATAAAAGAGGTATTCAAACGCTTAGGGCCTAAGCCGGTAAGCGAAGAGTTTATTGACCTAAAACCGGAATTATTGGTAGAAAAAATATAATTAGAAATATGGCGGACAAAAATAACAAACATCTCTTTGGTTCAGGACATACCGCATGTGCCGGATGCGGCCAGGCCATTGCCGCGCGGTTGGCGGTAGATGTTGCCGGAGCCAATACCATTATCGCTAACAACACCGGCTGTTTAGAGGTTTTTTCCACCGCTTATCCTCAGTCTGCCTGGGGAGTCCCATGGATACATTCTCTTTTTGAGAACGCCGCGGCAGTAGCTTCAGGGATTGAGGCGGGATTAAAATACTTAGGGATCAAGGACAAAATTAATGTCATCGCCCAGGCAGGGGACGGCGGCACCGCGGATATCGGCCTGCAGGCGCTTTCCGGGATGTGGGAACGCGGCCACGACATTCTTTATATCTGCTACGACAACGAGGCCTATATGAATTGTTTAAGCCTTTCCACCTTGATTTTTACCAAAGATGGGCTTAAAAAGATTACGGATATAAAAGTTGGCGACGAGATTTACGCCTTTGACCAAAAGACCCATCAGTTAGTCCTAAAGGAATGCAGCGGAGTCTTTGACAACGGCGTAAAAGAGGTGTTTGAGCTTAAGACCCGGCATCAAGCTATAAAGGCAACCGGCAATCATCCTTTTCTGGTTTTGAAGAGAAACGGCAGGGGAAGGCAGAATGTCCTGACCTGGAAGACATTAGAAAATATTAAGCCGGGAGACAGGGTAGTTACTTTAAAGAAAATAGAAGATGGCTCGCCCTATAAATTTCCAGAGATAGATAAGGTAGAAAAAGGCGATTATAAGGTTAATAAGCTCAATGAAATAAATATCCCTGAGCAGTCAAATCCCGGGGTAATGAAATATCTGGGGATATTTATCGGCGACGGCTGGAGAAGGCAAGGCAGGGGAGAGGTAGGTTTCGCTGTTCCCGCAGGCAAAAAGGCGCGGGAGGTTTTATTAGATTTACATAGGAAGATATTTGACAGCAAAATCTCCGAAGATAAAGAGTATGTGTATATCAACTCAGTCAATCTTATCAAGTTTATAGACACCTTAGGAATGGGGGTAGGCGCGAAAAACAAAAATATCCCCGGTTGGGTATTTACCTTGCCTCAGGAGCAGAGGGAGTCCTTTATAGAAGGTTTAATGCTTGCAGACGGTTATGATTTAAAGACAAGCAAGAGATATGTCTCGGCAAACTTAGACCTCTTAAAGCGCCTGCGCCTCTTACTACAGACTATGGATTATAGGGTGGGTAAAATCCACACTCAGAAGAAACTAAAAGGCGCTTTATGCGTGAAAAGAAGATTACTTGCAGATTCGGAATATGGATATATCTGCTTCAGCAGGAAGAAGGGAAAAAATGTAAAGGCGTATCCTACTCAGTCCCGCTATGCGGACTTTCTGGTTGAGAATAAGTTCTTCCAGACAGAAGAGGTTATCAGTATAGAGTCAAATGGGTTAGAGCCGACCCTGGATTTAAGGGTTGAGGATGAGCATAATTTTATTGCCGATGGTATTGTAGTGCATAACACCGGCGTTCAGAGAAGCGGACTGACTCCTTTTGAGAGCGCTACTTCTACCACTCCCATAGGGGCGCAGTCTGTGGGTAATCCCCGGCCCAAGAAGCCGATGCCTGAGATTGCCGTGGCTCACGGGGTTGTTTATGTGGCAACCGCTTCCGCGGGATATCCCCGGGACATCCAGAATAAAGTCAAGAAAGCCATCTCCCTTAAGGGGCCTAAATATATCCAGATTCACGTGCCCTGTCCTTTAGGCTGGCGCCATGACCCGCAGATTACCTATGATATCGGAAAGTTAGCGGTAGAGACCGGGCTTTATCCTTTGATAGAGTATGAATTCGGCAAATTAACCAATGCGCGAAAACTTAGCCAGATTAAGCCGGTTGAAGAGTATTTGAAATTCCAGGGCAGGTTTAAGCATATTATGGCCTCTGCCGAATTAATTAAGCAAATCCAGGCAGTCGCGGATTATAATATAGATAGATACGGCCTGCGCGCGGAAGCTGCTAAGCCCTCACAGACACAGCCATCCAATACGCCATCAAAGGCCTAAAGAGGAGGAAGAAGCAAAATGAAAGTAACGGTAGATGCGTCAACTTGTGTGGGATGCGGTTTATGCGAACAAGGCTGTCCTGAGGTCTTTAAGATACAGGACGATTCCATTGCCTATGTGCTTGGCTCCAGCTGTTCGGCAAACCACAACCTGCAGGAAGTAGCAGACAACTGCCCGGTAAGCTGCATCAAGGTCCAGTAAGAGACTTAGAAGGCAATTTTACAGGTAAGCAATAAATAGCCCTCAAGCGTAAACTTGAGGGCTATTTATTTTTATGGTTTTTATTGCGGGAGGTTCAGCGAAGAAGTATAGTCTAGAAGCCCGGACTGCGCCATCAGACCCTGGAGGGTTTGGTTAAAGACGGCCTCTTTTTTCTTGCCTAAGAACTCTGTAGTGAAGGTTTCTTTTTCTTCTTTGAATTTTTCTTCGTCGATGCCTGTCAATTTATCCTGCTCAATGAGAAAATAAGCGGTATCGGTTTCCAGCGCCTCGCTGATTTGACCCGGTTTTAAACTAAAGGCAATATTTTGAATCTGCCGGTTTATTCCGCTATCCTCATCCTCAAGAGGTTTGGCGCGTTTAAATTGTTCGGTAGTCTTTACCTCTAAGCCCAGCTCCTTTGCCGCCTCTTTCAACCCTTTGCCGGGATTTTGTTTAATATATTCTTCTATCTTATTCTTATATTCCTGCGCCCGGCTTTTGGCGATTTCTTTTGCTTTTTCCACTTTTAGGGCTTCAAGCGCCTTATCTTTAACCTCCGCGAAATCAGGGATGTAGGAATCTCTTTTCTTAATCACGCGCAACACATATACCCCTTGAGCCGTCTGGATAACCGGGCTGGTTTGTTTTTCCCTCAATTGAAAAGCCCACTTGTTAAACTCCAGAGATTCTATATCTAGCGCCGGTTCATAAAAGGAAAAGAATCCGGTCTGCCCGTAGGTGATATCGCCCTGAGCGTTATTCTTTAACTCCGGGGCATTCTTGATTTTAGGATAGAGCGCTTTTATTTCTTCTAAGCCCTTGATTTTATCTTCCTCCTTGGCGTCTTTAGGGTAAGCCTTACCCACATATTCAACCATTACCGCTGGCGGCATCTTAAAGATAAGCGCGTTCTTTTGATAATAATCCTTAAGCTCATTATCCTCAAGCTTTACCTCGGATATGAAGTCATCGTGTTTAATCCGGATATAGTTGATACTCAGGCTTTCAAATTCCTGTTTGTAGCCATTGAGCGCTTCCTCGCCGGAGACGGTTACATCTTTGGTAAGTTTGTCATAGAGTTTCCTGATGATAAGGTTATTGCGGGTTTCTTCTTCAAATTCGCGCGGTGAGGCGCGGAAGTAATAGCGCGTGATTCTTTCGTATGTATCCTGGCTAAATTTCCCATCTTTGAGGAAGATGGGATTGGTTGAGATTGAGCGCACTACTTCATCGTCGCTAACGTTAATTTTCAGCTTTTTGGCATGGCGTAGGAGGGCTAATTTCATCCAGGCCTGGTTATTAAGGCCAAGAAGGGGAAGAAGCTTTTGATAGTCCTCGCCCCACCTCAGGCGGGCGTCGTTAAGGCAGGATATATATATCCTGCGGAATTCAGGGATGGAAACCGCTCGGCCAAAGATAACTCCGGCATAGTCCGGGCCTGATTTCTGCCGGTAGGACTCGGACCCCCAGAGCGCGAAGGCAATGACGATTACGGCGATTAAAACCCAGAAGATTATTTTCTTGGCGCGTTCTTTCTCGCGCAATATTTTTAACATAAGGAGTTATTATACCTCATTTGATGGGAAAAAGGTAATTTTTTTTACTTTACAATTTGATTTCAGGGCTGTATAATTTAAGCCTATGGCTAAAATATTAAAATTAGGATTACCCAAGGGGAGCCTCCAGGAGGCAACCTTCGCGATGTTTAAGAAGGCCGGATTTAACATCCACGCGGGAGAGCGTTCCTATATCCCTTCTATTGACGACCCTGAGATTGACCCGGTTTTGCTGCGGGCGCAGGAAATGTCGCGCTACGTGGAAGACGGCGCCATTGACTGCGGCATCACCGGCAATGACTGGATACTGGAAAACGGCTCTGATGTGGTAAAGGTTGAGGATTTGGCGTATGCCAAGCAAAGCCTGAATCCGGTGCGCTGGGTATTGGCGGTTCCGGAAAGCTCCGGGATACAGGATGTCCGGGGATTAGAGGGAAAACTCATTGCCACCGAACTGGTTAATGTCACTAAAGAATACCTGAAAAAATCCAGGGTTAAGGCGGATGTGGAATTCAGCTGGGGGGCGACTGAGGTAAAGGTGGCCACCGGTTTAGTAAACGGCATTGTTGAGCTTACCGAAACAGGAAGAAGCCTGAGGGCGCACAAGTTAAAGATAATCTCCACTGTTGTAGAATCTACCACCCAGTTTATTGCCAATAAGCTTTCCTTTAAAGACGGCTGGAAGAAGGCAAAAATGCGCCAGATTTGCCTTTTGCTCAAAGGGGCAATCCAGGCCGAAGGAAAGGTAGGCTTAAAGATGAACATAAGAAGCCAAAACCTTAAGAAAATTATCGGGATATTGCCCGCGCTTAAGAACCCCACTATATCCACCTTAAGCCAGAAGGGTTGGCTCGCGGTTGAGACGATAATTGAAGAAAAGATAGTGCGCACGATAATCCCGCGGCTTAAGGAGGCAGGCGCCGAGGGGATTATTGAGTATCCGTTGAATAAGTTAATATATTAAACAAAGTGAGGAAAGATGCCTTGCGGCAGAAAGAGAAAAAAGAGAAAGATACGCACGCATAAAAGAAAAAAGATGCTGCGTAAACGCAGACACCTGAAGAAGAGGGCGTGGGGATAATCCGTAAGCTTTTCATCGGCGCTGTAGTCGTTGGCGCGGGGTTCTTTCTCTTGTGCTTGAGGCAGAGTTTTTGCGGACTTAGCGACAGGAATAAAGCGCGGGCCCAGGCCCATTATCTGATGGGCTTATTTTATGAAAACCGGCAAGATTTTGACGAGGCTATTTCCGAATATAACCAGGCGGCAAGCCTGGATAAAGATATCCCCGCCATACTCCTGCATACGGCTATCAGCCATATCCGCAAAGGAAATCTTGGCCAGGCACGGGAAACCTTAGAGCGGCTAAAGGCGCTTGAGCCGGAAGACACGCAGGCGGGATTAGTCCTCGCGCTTTTATACGCCTCCCAGAATCAATCCGAAAAGGCAGCCTTAGAGTATGAAAAAGTCCTTAAGGGCGCGGCAAAGGCAGACCCCAAAAATATTGATATCCTTAAAAGCCTGGCCACGGTCTATTATCAGCAGAAAAAGATTGAAGAGGCCATCGCCACTTACAGGTTTATTCTTGATATTGACAAGAGCGACTACGAGTCAATCTTTATGCTGGGCAGCCTCTTAGAAGAGAAAGGCCTGCGCCAGGAGGCGATAAATAAGTTTAAGGAAACTTTAGAATTAAATCCCGATTATCCCAATGCCCTTAATTCGCTGGGGTATATTTACGCTGAGGAAGGCAAGAACCTTTCTGAAGCGGAGGGGTTGGTAAAGAAGGCTCTCGTCCAAAAGCCGGATAACGCGGCATATATTGACAGCCTGGGCTGGATTTATTTTAAGATGAGCCGCGTTGACCAGGCAATAGAGCAATTAGAGAGGGCAAGCGGCATGTTTGCCGACCCGGTAATCTACGACCATCTCGGAGACGCGTACTTTAAAAAGGGGATATCAGATAAGGCGAAAAGCGCCTGGGAAAAGTCTCTGGAATTAGACGGCAGGCAGGAAAAAGTAAAGGAAAAGCTGAATCATCTGCGGGCAAAATAATCGCGTATGAGCGAAGATAAGGATATAGAGTTTTTGCAAGAAAAGGCAAAGCAGCTGCGCCGCCTGATAATTAAGATGTTGGCAAGAGCGGGTTCGGGCCATCCCGGAGGAAGTTTGTCCAGCGCGGATATGATTACCTGCCTTTATTTTAAGGTGATGCGCCATAACCCCAAAGAGCCGCGTTGGCCGGAGCGGGACAGGTTTCATCTGTCTAAAGGGCATTGCTGCCCCGCGTTGTATGCCGCCCTGTCTGAGTCAGGGTATTTTCCTCAGGAACATCTCTGGACTTTGCGTAAGCTCGGCTCAATACTGCAGGGGCACCCTGACCGAAGGGCTACAGGAGTTGAGGTGGCGAGCGGTTCGCTGGGGCAGGGGCTTTCTGTCGCGCTGGGAATGTCGCTGGCCGGCAAGATGGATAACCGGCCTTACCGCGTATACTGCCTGCTCGGCGACGGAGAGACCCAGGAAGGAAATATTTGGGAGGCGGCGATGGCCGCAAGCCACTACGCCTGCGATAACCTCTGCGCGTTGCTGGATTATAACGGCTTTCAGATTGACGGATGCATAAAAGAGATTATGAACCTGGAGCCTGTGGTTGATAAATGGCGTTCCTTTGGCTGGCATACGATTGAGGTAAACGGCCACAATATCAAAGAGCTGCTCGGCGCCTTTGAAGAGGCAAAGAGCGCAAAGGGCAAGCCCTCAATCATTATCGCCCATACCATAAAGGGAAAAGGCGTTTCTTTTAT